>JAGPCK010000067.1 GCA_018058135.1 Bacteroidia bacterium
TTAAGGATGTCCTTATCTGTTTCAAAACCTATAGCACGAAGCAATGTAGTAACAGGGAATTTCTTTTTACGGTCAATATACGCGTACATCACGTTATTGATATCTGTTGCAAACTCAATCCATGAACCTTTGAAAGGAATAACACGGGCAGAGTAAAGCTTAGTTCCGTTGGTGTGATAAGATTGTCCGAAGAACACACCCGGAGATCGGTGCAACTGAGACACGATTACGCGCTCGGCACCGTTAATAATAAATGTTCCTTTGGGAGTCATGTAAGGAATGGTACCGAGGTACACATCCTGTACAATGGTTTCGAAATCCTCGTGCTCCGGATCATTGCAGGATAAACGTAATTTAGCCTTAAGCGGAACGCTGTAGGTTAAGCCACGGTCTATGCTCTCATCAATGCTGTAGCGTGGAGGATCCACGAAATAATCCAAGAACTCAAGCACAAATATGTTGCGTGAGTCGCTGATAGGAAAGTTTTCAGCAAATACATTATAGAGTCCCTCATTTTTTCTGTTTTCAGAAGATGTTTCGAGCTGGAAAAATTCTTTGAATGATTCCACCTGTACATCCAGAAAATCGGGGTAATCAATTACCTTGTCAACTGACGCGAAACTGATTCTTTCAGTAGCAATTTTCTTGTTAGCCAAGTGTTTTTAAATTTAAATGTTGGTAAGAACCTGTGAACCTGAACTGATACAAATAAGTAGTTGACCCACGGTAAATACCGGGGTCAACCCTTTAAAAAGTTGTGTAGATATACTACTTGAGTTCAACTTCTGCTCCAGCTTCTTCAAGCTTAGCTTTTAAGGTGTTTGCTTCATCTTTAGAAACGTTTTCCTTAACAGCTTTAGGAGCTCCGTCTACCAATTCTTTAGCTTCTTTCAAGCCAAGACCGGTAAGGTCTTTTACGAGTTTAACAACTTCGAGTTTCTTAGCGCCAGCAGACTTCAGAATTACGGTGAACTCTGATTGCTCAGCAGCAGCTTCTCCACCGGCAGCACCGGCAGGGGCAGCAGCAACAGCTACAGCAGCAGCTGCAGGTTCAATGCCATACTCGTCTTTAAGGATCTTAGCCAACTCATTTACTTCTTTTACTGACAAGCTTACAAGCTGTTCAGCAAATGATTTCAAATCTGCCATTTCAATAGATATTAAATGTTAACAATTAAATAATTTCTTTTCTTAAGCTTCTTTCTTTTCAGAAAGTGTTTTTACAATACCGGCCAGCTTACCGCCAGATGACTGCAATGCAGAGATAACGTTGCGTGCAGGGGTTTGCAACATGCCGATGATGTCTCCAACCAATTCGTCTTTGGTTTTGAGTGCAATCAACACTTCAAGTTGCGAGTCGCCTATGAACACTTCGTTTTCAACGAATGCTGCTTTTAAGTAAGGTATCTCTGTCTTCTTTCTGAACTCTTTGATGATTTTAGCCGGAGCTTTAAAATCTTCGCTGAACATGATTGAAGTAGAACCTTTCAATACATCAGCCAGTTGACCGTAATCTTTTCCGGTGTTTTGCAACGCCTTTCTGATTAAGGTATTTTTAGCAACTGTCATCTTCACGCCACCGTTGAACATCTGTCTTCTGAGTTCATTGGTTTTGTTGGCCGACAAGGTTGATGTATCAGTAATATAGAAGCACTTGCTGGCATTTAACTGCTCAGTAAGTTCGGCTACTACTGTGAATTTGTCTTGCTTTTTCATAACTCTTATATTCCGGGGATTGACTTCGTATCAATATTGATACTTGGACTCATGGTGGAGGAGATGTATACGCTTTTAAAGTAGGTGCCTTTGGCTGAAGAAGGTTTTAATTTAGCCACAGCTTGAATTAACTCGTTAGCGTTTTCGTAGATTTTCTCCGGAGAGAAGGAAGCTTTGCCAATGGATGCGTGAATGATACCGGTTTTGTCAACTTTGAAATCGATTTTACCGGCTTTTACTTCTTTCACTACTTTTCCTATGTCAGTGGTAACAGTTCCTGTTTTAGGGTTGGGCATAAGATTGCGCGGTCCTAAAATTTTACCGAGCTTACCCAACTTGGCCATAATGGCGGGCATGGTAATAATCACGTCCACATCGGTCCAACCTTGTTCAATTTTCTGGATGTAATCATCCAACCCGATAAAATCAGCACCGGCTTCTTTAGCTTCGGCTTCTTTCTCAGGGGTGCAAAGCACCAGAACTTTTTTGGTTTTACCTGTTCCATGCGGAAGTGCTACCACACCTCTAACCATCTGGTTAGATTTACGTGGATCAACACCCAAACGGATGTCGAGGTCAACAGAAGCATCGAACTTGGTAGTTGTAATTTCTTTTACCAGTTTGGTTGCTTCGTTGAGTGCGTAATTCTTCGTACTGTCGTACTTAGCCATTACGTCTTTTCTTTTTTTACTTAATGTTGCCATGATAACGTCTTTAGTTTTGTGCTACCCAAGGAGCGTTTCCAACTACTGCGATACCCATGCTGCGCGCTGTACCGGCCACCATCTTCATTGCTGATTCAACGGTGAAACAATTCAGGTCAGGCATTTTGCTCTCGGCAATAGACTGTACTTGTTCCCAGGTAACTTGTCCTGCTTTTTTACGATTAGACTCTGGCGAGCCCTTCTGGATTTTGCACACCTCTAACAGTTGTGCAGCTACCGGAGGAGTTTTTATAACAAAGTCAAATGATTTGTCGCTGTAAACGGTAATAACAACCGGAAGAATTTTGCCTGCTTTGTCCTGTGAACGGGCATTGAACTGTTTGCAAAAGTCCATGATGTTCAATCCCTTTGAACCTAAGGCAGGTCCTATTGGTGGCGCAGGATTAGCAGCGCCTCCTTTGATTTGTAATTTAACAAATCCGGTTACTTCTTTAGCCATAATACTATTCTTTTTCTACTTGTATAAAGTTCAACTCTAAAGGTGTTCTTCTTCCGAAGATTTTAACCATCACCTTCAATTTTTTCTTGTCTTCGTGTACTTCTTCAATTATACCGCTGAAACCACTGAAAGGACCATCGTTTACTTTCACTGTTTCGCCTACTATAAAAGGTTCTGTAATGCTTTCACCTTGTTCGGCTATTTCATCAACCTTTCCTAATATGCGGTTAACTTCTGACATACGCAGGGGCGAAGGATGATCTTTACCTCCTAAGAAACCAACTACACCGTTCACACTGCTGATGGTGTGAGTTACCTCTCCTACCAGTTCACCCTGAACTAAAATGTACCCCGGGAAATAGCTTCTTTCTTTAGAAGTTTTTTTACCATTTTTTATCTGGTAAACTTTCTCCATAGGTATCAATATCTGCGGCACGTGGTGCATCAGTCCGGCCCGGGTAAGTTCAGCCTCAATGTGAGCTTTCACTTTTTTCTCCTGACCACTGATGGCCCGTACTACATACCATTTTAATTCCTGCGACATCCTTTTTATGCTTGATTAAATCTAGCCTTCAAATAGTTTATAGAAAACACCTAATCCAAAACTGCTTACCAAGTCAATCAGATAAATAATAATGGCAAAAATTATAGATGCCACCATTACTATAAGCGTGCTGCTTTGCAACTCGTCCCAAGTAGGCCATGACACTTTGGTCATCAACTCTTCTGTGGTGCTTTTAAAGTAGTTAATTAGTTTTTCCATTTCTATTTTTCTATGCACGGGTGCCTGGGCTCGAACCAAGATCAACGGTTTTGGAGACCGCTATTCTACCATTGAACTACACCCGTTTATGCCTTTGTATAATTACTTCAGGATTTCGGTAACCTGTCCTGCACCTATGGTACGTCCACCTTCACGGATAGCGAAACGAAGACCTTTTTCCATGGCGATAGGAGCGATTAATTTCACAGTGATAGTTGTGTTATCACCGGGCATAATCATTTCCATTCCTTCAGGAAGTACAGTTTCTCCTGTTACGTCTGTTGTACGGAAGTAGAACTGAGGACGGTATTTGTTGAAGAATGGAGTGTGACGTCCGCCTTCTTCTTTTGACAATACGTATACTTCAGCTTTAAATTCAGTGTGAGGAGTTACTGAACCTGGTTTACAGATAACCATACCTCTGCGGATATCGTTTTTCTCTACACCACGTAACAATAAACCTGCATTATCACCTGCTTCACCTCTGTCAAGCAACTTACGGAACATTTCTACTCCGGTACAAGTTGAAGTCATTTTTTCAGCGCCAAGACCGATAATTTCAACCGGATCTCCAACGTTGATAACACCACGCTCAATACGACCTGTAGCAACGGTACCACGACCGGTGATAGAGAATACGTCTTCAACAGGCATAAGGAAAGGAAGTTCAACAGCACGTGGAGGAATTGGAATGTAAGTATCTACTGCATTCATCAAATCCATGATTTTGTCTACCCACTTAGCGTCTCCGTTCAAACCACCCAAGGCAGAACCTTGAATAATCGGAATTTCATCACCAGGGAAATCATATTTATTCAGAAGTTCTCTGATTTCCATTTCAACGATCTCTAATAATTCAGGATCGTCTACCATGTCAACTTTGTTCATGAAAACAACAATACGTGGAACACCAACCTGACGAGCAAGAAGGATGTGCTCACGTGTTTGTGGCATAGGACCGTCTGTAGCAGCCACCACCAGGATAGCTCCGTCCATTTGCGCAGCACCTGTAACCATGTTTTTCACATAATCCGCGTGACCTGGACAGTCAACGTGTGCATAGTGACGGTTAGCTGTTTGGTACTCTACGTGTGCAGTGTTAATTGTAATACCGCGTTCTCTTTCTTCAGGAGCTGAGTCGATTGAATCAAATGAACGTGCTTCTGACAAGCCTTTTTCTGCCAATACTTTGGTAATAGCGGCAGTAAGGGTTGTTTTACCGTGGTCAACGTGACCAATTGTTCCGATGTTCACGTGGGGTTTGGAACGGTCGAAATTTTCTTTTGCCATAATTATCTGTTGTTTGAGTTGTTATATTTTTTTCTAATCTTTTACTTACGCCAAAAGCGGGCTATACCCGCATTTTTTTTGCCTGCCCTTTTTTACCGGGGCCTGCTGTTCTATTTTGAGTTTCATTAATTCTGCATTAATAAACTCCTCTGTAACGGTTACACATCTTTCAATATTCAATGCATAACTATTACTCTCCTTCACCTGTTGTTCAATTTCTCTGCTTCCCTTCTTTGAGCCGTTGAGGAGAATCGAACTCTCGACCTCTTCCTTACCAAGGAAGTGCTCTACCACTGAGCTACAACGGCCTTTTCGGATCAGAACCTAAGGCCGAACCTGCTGTTCCTGTCCACTTGAGCGGGAGACCGGGCTCGAACCGGCCACCTATAGCTTGGAAGGCTATCGCTCTACCAAATGAGCTACTCCCGCTTGTTTGAAAACCAATGTACCGTTACCGGTATACTTTTTTTCGGTTGGTGGGGAGAGAAGGATTCGAACCTTCGTAGCTCGCGCAGCAGATTTACAGTCTGCCCCATTTGACCGCTCTGGTATCTCCCCATCTTAAAATGGAGCCACTTGCCGGACTCGAACCAGCGACCTACTGATTACAAATCAGTTGCTCTACCAACTGAGCTAAAGTGGCATAATTTTTAAGACATCACCCAACTTCCTGTACTCGTGCGGCTTACACCTTACGTTTACCAACAGTTTGGTTACCTTAATTTGTAAAAATATGAATGAGAACAACCTTTTGATAGTGTTATTTTTTTCAAAAGGACTGCAAATGTAGAGAAAAAAACAGTATATGAAAATTTTATCAGGAAAAAATTTTCACTTTTCCTTCATCTTCTCACTGTATCGCTTCACCTGAGTTTTTAATTGGTCAACCACAATGTCTGTAGCAGCTTCAAATGAAATGGAATTGTGCTCGGCAAAAAGAGGCCCGTTAGGTACATTCACCTTGATTTCCACGAGTTTATTATCTTTCTCTGTAGTTTTTTGTAATTTGAGGTAGACATCAGCTCCCTTTATCCCCTCATGAAAAGTAGACAGCTTGGTTACTTTTTTATTAATGTAGTCGAGCAGCTTAGTATCTGCATCAAAGTGGATAGATTGGATGTCGATTTTCATTTTGTTCAGAATTTAGTTTCCGCTCCGCCTGCGGAAGGGTTATTATTTAAATATGAAATGCGGCTATTCATATTCTATGATTTAGGGTGTGCTTGTTTGTGTACATTTTTCAGGCGCTCAACCGAATTATGGGTATACACCTGTGTGGCTGAAAGATTGGCGTGACCCAGCAACTCTTTAATGGCATTCAAATCGGCCCCGTTGTTGAGCAAATGCGTTGCAAAGGTGTGCCTGAGCACATGCGGACTTTTTTTCTCAACAGTAGTTACACAGTTTAAGAAATGCTTAACAAGACGGTAAACAAATTTGGGATATAACTTTTCGCCTTTGTTGGTTACCAACAAGTGGCTCACAGAACTTTGAACGTTTGCCTTTTGCTCCAGATAGTACTTAATGCTGTTTTCTAACTCTGCCACCATAGGAACTATACGCTCTTTGTTGCGTTTACCCAATACCTTAATCGACTTTCTGGAGAAATCTATATCGGTTTCTTTCAGGTTGATTAACTCTGATAAACGAATGCCCGTACAATATAGTAATTCTATAATTAATTTATCACGCACTCCGTCAAATCCTTCTTCAAACAGCTCGTTATCAGACAGCTTATTCATAGCCCTTTCTTCTACAAAAACCGGAAGACGCTTGCCTGATTTTGGGGGTTGTAGTTTCAGGGTCGGGTTTTCATCAACCAACTGTTCTTTCAATAAGAATTTGTAGAATGATTTTAGGGATGACAGTTTTCGGTTAACGCTACGGGCTGATATGCCTCCGTTAAGCAGTTCAACAACCCAGGAGCGAATCATGGTATGCCTGATTGACTTAACTGCTGAAACCTCGAAAGTTTGTTGCAAAAAAAATGCAAACTGACGTAAGTCGTTTGCATAAGAAGTTATAGTATGAGGAGAGAACTTTCTTTGATAACTCAAATATTCAAGGAACCTTTCGATATAATCGGGTTCCATATGAGCTATACGTTGTTCTCTATCTGCATTTGCTGTTTGTACGCAGCACGAATCATTTGCTGTCTTTTACGGATGCAGGGCTTAGTGAAAGATTGTCTTTCACGAAGTTCTTTTACCACACCGGTTTTTTCGAATTTCTTCTTGAACTTCTTAAGCGCTTTGTCTAATGACTCGTTTTCTTTAACGTTTACAATGATCATATACCGTTTTTTTCAAAAATTGGACTGCAAAGATAGCAGAGTGTATTTAATTATCAAATATTTAATTAATCTTTCAGTACGGCTCTGGAAATAACAAGTTTCTGAATCTCGCTGGTTCCCTCGCCAATTGTACAAAGTTTAGAGTCACGGTAGAATTTTTCTACCGGAAAATCTTTCGTATAACCATATCCGCCAAATATTTGCACGGCTTCTGTAGAGGCCCAAACTGCAACTTCAGAGGCATAATATTTGGCCATAGCGCTTTCTTTGGTCATAGGCTTATGCTTTATTTTCAGGTCTGCAGCCTGTAAAGTGAGCAGCTCTGCTGCTTCAATACGTGTGGCCATATCAGCGAGTTTGAAGGCTATACCCTGAAAGTTAGCGATAGGTTGCCCGAACTGATGACGTTCTTTAGAATACTTTAATGCCGCATCAAAGGCCCCTTTAGCAATGCCCAATGAAAGGGAAGCAATGGATATACGACCTCCATCCAGCACTTTCATAGCCTGTATAAATCCGTCACCTACTTTACCCAGAATATTGTCTTTATGTACACGGCAATCTTCAAATATCAGCTCAGCTGTTTCACTGGCACGCATGCCCAGTTTGTTTTCTTTCTTTCCTCCTTTGAAACCGGGAGTAGTCCTTTCTACAACAAATGCGGTAATGCCATGCGAATCAAGCAACTCTCCTGTACGCACCAGCACAACTGCTACATCACCACTTATACCATGTGTAATCCAGTTTTTAGTACCGTTAATTACCCAATAGTCGCCATCCTGTTTAGCAACACATTGCATACGCATAGCGTCAGAACCTGTGTTGGCTTCGGTTAAGCCCCATGCGCCAATCCACTCTCCGCTGGCCAGTTTAGGCAACCATTTTTTCTTTTGTTCTTCGTTACCAAACTGTAAAATATGACCGGTACACAAAGAATTGTGAGCGGCCATGGATAAACCTACTGAACCGCATACTCTGGCCAGTTCTGTAATAGCTGTTACATATTCGAAGTAACTGAAGCCTGCACCTCCGAACTCTTGGGGCACTAATACTCCCAACAGGCCCAATTTGCCCATTTCTCTGAACATTTCACGAGGGAAAGTCTGGCTTTCATCCCATTCCATAACATACGGTCGAATGTGCTTTTCAGCAAAGTCACGAACCATATCGGCCACCATGATTTGATTTTCTGTTGGAGCAAAAGATGTAGTTGCTGCCTGAGTATTCTGCATAATAGTAATTTTCTGTTAAAGGGCAAAGATAAGCATCGCGCTGAAAATGCCATACACAATATAGCGTAACAGCGATTTTAACATTTAGTTTATGGATATTATCCTGCTCACTCAAAAATTAAATAAGGTTCTATCTTCAGGAGCACAGTATCAGGGAGCAAAATAATATCCTGCATATCTTTTACCGTTTTGAATGCCCCGTGTTGTTCCCGATAGTTTACAATAGCACGGGCTAAGGCAAATTTCCATACATACGGATGGTTTTTCAACTGCTCAACTGTAGCCCGGTTGATATCAATTTTCTGAACAATGCCGGCATTCAGTGTAACCTGAGGCTGTATAATCTGATACATGGAGTCGCTTATACCCCAAACTTCTTTTAGCTGTTCTGTTTTTACAAAACCACCCAATTTGTTCCGGTACTTCAGAATGCGTGATGCGGAATATGGCCCTACCCCTCGAAGTGCTACCAACTGCGCAGAGTCAGCCGAGTTCAACTCTACGATGAGTTCTTTTCGGATGTAAGTTGAGTTGTGATTTCGCTCAGCAAAAGACTTGGGCTGTCTCACAAAACTGTCGGGCAAATCAATGTAAGGTTTGAGGCGCTGGTAGGAAAGTGAATCAAATGCGTACAACTTTCCTAAATCTGATTTTTTACGAAACACTCCGCCTTTCGACCGGTAGTTAAAGATGTTGTTTATTTGCCTTGTGGTCATGCCTAATTGAATGGCCTGTTCTTCAGAAACTGAATTGGGATTAAATAAGAAAAGGGCGTGAACTACCTTTTTACCTGCGCTGTTTAGAGCTACGTGATCAATTTGTGTGGTCACTTCTTTTTTGCGGGGTTCTTGCTCCCATGATTTCACTATTTGCAATGCAGCATTTTTCTCTGCTAATGTATTGCCACTCCACATCGGCATGAGGAATAACAGCAGCCATACAACTAAAAGCAATACGAATAGAATGAGAATAGATAAGCGTTCTCCTGCTGAGAAGGAGGCAAACAGCTTAAGTTGTTTTTTGAGCTCTTTAATTGCAGACATACAGAATCAGTTTAAGATTGATGAACTTACCTTATATGTTCATTTACAATTTTAGTTAACCATTTTAACATTAACAACACTCCTACTGCTGCCACTAAAACTATGCAGCAGTTTACAATGAAAAAATACTCCTTGTTGTCATAACCATCCCACAAAGATGCCAGTACACCCGACAATTTATTACCAATGGAAGTGGACAAAAACCAACCACCCATCATTAAAGCTGTAAGTCGGGGCGGACTAAGTTTTGATACCAGCGAAAGCCCCATCGGGCTAAGGCATAACTCACCCACTGTAATTACTCCGTAGGTACCGATTAACCACCAGGCAGAAACTTTTTCAGCTCCGTTTGAGCCTACAAAAACTGCAGTCATCATAAGTGTAGTAGATAGGGCTGTAATGAATAGCCCCCAAAATATTTTAGCCGGAGTTGAGGGTTCCATTTTCTTGCGGTTAAGAAATGCAAAAAATGCCACAACCACTGGAGTCAACACAATTACCCAAAACGGATTAATACTCTGAAACAATTCTGTAGAAAACAACTTAACACTTTCTCCTTCGGGAGGCCATTGATCCTGCGGCAGATTTTTAAAATATGAAGGATAGTCCAGCGCTTTTATCACCTTACCCGTTTCATCTTTTTGCACACGGAATAAGTGATCTGAAACAGCGAATGAATCTTTTTTAAGTGTAATCTCTTTCACCATCCCTATGGCTTTGGCAGGTGCTACTATGGCTGAAGGAACTTCTCTGTTGGTATAACTTTCAGCCCAGGTGGTGAGGGCTGTTCCATTTTGTTTAAATATGGCCCAGAAAACAATTACTACGCCCATAATGGCCAATAGAGCGGCAATGGGTTTGCGGTCTTCTTCATTGGAGCGAACCAGCAATGAAACATAAAATAAGGTAACAGGTAAAGCACCAAAAATGAATGCATCGGTACTATCACTTCCGAAAATATTTCCACCCGGATTTGCTTCTGAGGTAACACCTAAAATGTACCATCCGATGATACCTGAAATAACAGCGGGCAATAAAACAATACCGAATATTTTACCCAAACTCATGTCTTCAGGATTAGTGGGTTTGCGTACATCAGCATGCGCATAATGTTTGTTCCCTATCCAGAAAACGATAATGCCTACAATCATACCCACCCCTGCAGCAAAAAAAGCATGCCCCCAACTGAACGTATTTCTTAAATATGCTCCGAAAAAATTACATATAAAAGCCCCGATATTTATACCCATGTAAAAGATATTGTATCCTGCATCTTTATGGGCTTTGTATGCCGGCTCATTGTAGAGGTTACCTAATAGCGTAGAGATATTCGGTTTAAAGAAACCGTTACCCAAAATAATTAAAAAGGAAGACAGATAGAATGCGGTCATACCCGGTAAGGCCAAACCCATGTATCCTATACCCATCATTATACCTCCAATGGTAATAGATAGCCGGTAACCCATCACACGGTCGGCAAGCAGCCCTCCAACAAAGGGGGTGAGAAACACTAACGCAATGAAGGTTCCGAAATAATCCGAAGCATCTTTATTGGTCATAGCCAATCCGCCTTTTTCGGTATCGGTCATGTACAAAAAGAAGATGCCAATCATCAGGTAATAGCCGAAACGTTCCCACATTTCAGTAAAAAATAAATACGGCAATCCGCTGGGATGTTTTTTGGTTGTGGTGGTATGCTGGCTCATGAGTTGTGTTTTTCTCTTGCGTGTAATTGTTGATCTACTATGGCTAATCCCGCTTCAAAGTTGTGCGGGGCGTAACCCAATTCGTTAATGGCTTTGGTTAAAATAAATCCGGTAACAGGCGGACGTTTTGCAGGCTGTTTGATGCCTTCACTTTTTGATGGAACAATGAGCGTTTTATCTAAGTGCCAGAAATCGGCCACCCTGTTCACCAACTCCAGTATATTCATAAAATCAGGACCGGAGATATTGTAAATCCCCGTTGCGCCCTTCTCGGCAATTTTTATACAGCCCTGTGCTAAATCTTCTGCAAGTGTAGGCGTTCGGAACTGATCATCTACCACAGGAATAGTTTTGCCCTGCTCCAATGAACCTTTTGCCCAAAGTACAATATTACTGCGACTCATATCATCCACCACACCATACACCAATACTGTGCGCGCAATGGCCCATGGGCACCTGGCTAATTGAACTATCTGCTCCCCTTTCAGTTTACTTTCTCCGTAAAAACTAATAGGAGCAGGTTTTTCATTTTCATCAACGGGACCATGTGTTCCGTCAAAAATAAAATCGGTTGAGAGGTGAATGAAGTGAGCCATGCATTTTTCAGCAGCTGCAATTAAGTACTTTACTGCATCCACATTCATCTTGGTGCAGGCCGCATGGTCAAGTTCACAGGCATCTACATTGGTCATTGCAGCCGTATGAATAACTATATTGGGTTGCACCTGCTCAAAAACTTCTTTTACTTCACCCTCATTAGTTATATCGAGAGAATAATAGGTATAGCCTGTAAGTAAACCGCACCTGTTTTCGCCACGTGAGGTAGCAACTAATTCAAATTGCGGGTGGTTAATTAAAGCGTGTATAAGCTTTTGCCCCAACAGGCCATTACTTCCTGTAATAAGTATTTTTTTCTTCATGCACGTGATTGAGAACCTCAATAATCCACAAAAAAACGTTGCAATCAAAATGTCTGTCAATTTGTCACACGCTTTTATTACTTTTGTGGAATAATTGTGAATTAAGACTTCAGATGAGAGGATTAGTAGCCGACATACCGGTAGCCACCGCGACCAAGAACCTATATATAGAGACATACGGTTGTGCCATGAACCTTGCCGATAGCGAAGTGGTGGCCAGCATTCTTAAAGATAACGGATTCAAAACTACAAATGAGGCCAAAGATGCCGATGTAATTTTTGTGAATACCTGTGCCATACGCGACAATGCTGAATCGCGTGTGTGGGGGCGTTTACGTGAACTGAAGCAAATTAAAAAAGACAATCCCGATTTGATTATCGGAGTATTGGGCTGCATGGCTGAGCGCTTAAAAACTAAATTACTTGAACAGGAACAGTTAGTGGATATAGTAGTGGGACCCGATGCCTACCGCGATTTACCTAAACTTCTTGATATCGCTGAGGAAGGTGAAAAGGCTGTAAACGTATTGTTATCCCG
>JAGPCK010000022.1 GCA_018058135.1 Bacteroidia bacterium
CGGGGAACAGGAAAAGAATCAGGAACAGTTTTTACACTTTTTTGTACGGGAGAAACAAGGTGGGTAGCCGGTTCTTTAACCAACCACCACACAGACATTGCAGACATGGTCCCGATACTGAAAATAAGTGTACGAAAAAAAATCATGAAAGGCTGCAAATTTAAGATTATGCTTTTACAAAGTACTCATAAAATTTGCAAGCGGCCATAAAGCAAGAAACCCCGCATAAAGCGGGGTTCTTGTGCAAATCAAATGTTCAAATCCTTTTTAGGGGATGTCTTAATTCTTACCGGAGTATCTCGCGGGAGATAACTATTTTTTGTACTTCAGAAGTACCCTCGTAAATCTGGGTGATTTTAGCATCACGCATCAAACGCTCTACGTGGTATTCTTTAACGTAACCGTAACCACCGTGAACTTGCACGGCTTCTGTAGTTACATTCATAGCAGTGGTAGAGGCAAACAACTTCGCCATAGAACTGGCTAAGGCATATTCTTTATGCTCGTCTTTTAACCAGGCCGCTTTCAAACACAACAAGCGTGCAGCTTCAATCTCCGTAGCCATATCAGCTAATTTAAATTGAATTGCCTGGTGGTTTTTGATTTCAGTACCAAAAGCTTTACGCTCTTTAGAATATTTTACAGCCAGTTCATAAGCACCGCTGGCTATACCTAAAGCCTGAGAGGCAATACCTATTCGGCCACCTGCCAGTGTTTTCATGGCGAATGTAAATCCGAACCCGTCTTCACCAATGCGGTTTTCTTTAGGCACTTTCACATCCTGAAACATGATGGAGTGTGTATCGCTGGCGCGAATACCCATTTTTTGTTCTTTTTTACCTACGGTAACACCGGGCCAATTTTTCTCTACAATAAAGGCGTTAATACCCTTGTGTTTTTTATCGGGATGAGTTTGTGCAATTACCAGATATGTATCGGCAGTATTGCCGCAGGTAATCCAGTTTTTAGTTCCGTTAAGCAGGTAGTAATCGCCTTTATCTTCAGCAGTAGTGCGCTGTGAGGTAGCGTCAGAACCGGCTTCAGGCTCTGAAAGCAAAAATGCTCCGTGAACCTTTCCGCTAGCCAATGGCACTAAATATTTCATCTTTTGCTCTTCATTGGCAAAGGTTTCCAGGCCCCAGCATACTAAAGAGTTGTTAACGGATATAACTACTGAAGTGGATGCATCCACTTTTGAAATTTCTTCCATCACCAATACATACGATACCGTGTCCATGCCTGCACCGCCATACTTCGGATCAACCATCATTCCCATAAAGCCCATTTCGCCCAGTTTGCGAATTTGTTCCATTGGGAAAATCTGCTCCTCATCGCGCTCAATCACACCCGGCAGTAACTCAGTTTGTGCAAAGTCTCTGGCGGCTTGTTGAACCATTAATTGTTCTTCGGTTAGTTCTATGTTCATATCAATATGTATTGTTAAGTAAAGGGTGCGAATTTACGTCTTTCTTAAAACATCGCAAACAGGTAAAGGTTCCGTATAGTTGAGGCCGTTTCCGGCTAACTGTTTTTAATTTTTTGTTCAATAGCCGATGTGGAATAACCGGGAAGGTAATCTATAGTGGTTACTTTTCCACCTTTGAGCGTTACTACATCATAGCCTACAATATTTTCAGGCTGGTAATCGCTGCCTTTTACCAACACATCAGGCTGGATGGTTTTGATGAGTTCATAAGGGGTAGGTTCATCAAATAGCATTACGGCACTCACACACTCCAACGCAGCGAGCAAATGCAGCCGACTGTTTTCATCCTGAATCGGGCGGTGGGGTCCTTTTAATTTATTCACACTGGCATCGGTGTTTACTCCAATGAACAGGCGGTCGCCTAAGTCGGCAGCCTTGGTAAGGTAATCCATGTGACCAAGGTGCAACAAATCAAAGCATCCGTTGGTGAAAACAATCTTTTGATTGGCATGTCTCCATTTATCAAGCAGTGCTGCGAGTTTATCGGGAGTAATAATTTTTTCTGCGGCAGCTTGCTGGTGGGTCATATCTATGCTGATTTTTTTCTGTGTTGCAATAAAACCATCACAGAAGCAACGGCTCCCAAAGCAAGCAATAAAATCATTTGTGCTCCGTGAACAATGGTAGCGTAAGCTATTCCATCGGCCTCGGGTACATTGAACAAAAGCATGGATTGCATCACAGCAAAATGGTAAGTACCCGCTCCGGCTCCGGGTGCAGGAACCACCACGCCAATGGTACCAATGGCAAAAATGGTTAAACAACCTATAAAGTTAATGTGTGCGGTAGCTTCCATAGCAAACAGGCAGAAGTACATCATGAGTACATAACATACCCAGATGGCAAACGATTGCAGAATAAACAGTACTGGACGTTTCACTTTTTTCACACTCATCAATCCCTCGGTAAAACCTTTTACTACCTGCATCAGTTTTTTAACAATGCCCAGTTGCATTAAGCGCTTGCGTAAGGCAAAGAATAAAATGCAGCCTAAGGCAATGGCTGAAAGTAAAACAGTTTTAACAGTAATGAAGCTGTTTCCCGATGTGCTGGCATCTTTGGGAGCAAACCTTTCTGATAGAAATGCAGAGAGCATATCAAACTGCAGAAAGAATACAATTAGCAGTAATACCAGCAAAATCAATAAGTCAAAAGCTCTTTCTGCCACCACAGTTCCCAGTGATTTGTCTACAGGTAAATTATCAGTTTTATACAAGGCCGCACAACGTGATACCTCGCCACCACGCGGAATGATGTAGTTCATCATGTAACCTACCAACACCGCCAGTACACTGTTTTTCAAAGGTACTTTGTAGCCCAAAGCTTCATAAAACATGACGGCACGGGCACCACGTATAAAGTGGCTGAACATGGCCACAGCCATACCCAATGCTATCCAGTAATAATTGGTGCGGGCAAATTTGTCGGCCATCTCATTCCAATTGGTGCCTTTAAATACAAAGTACAAAAAGTAAGCACCAATGGCTGCGACAATGAAGTACTGTAAGTATGTTTTGAGTTGTTTCAAAATTTAAACCAGGCGGTTGTTATCATCAGGATAAATACTGATGGGTTGGTATTTTTTGGCAGCTTCGAATTCCATGCTGCAATAGGAAATCACAATAACCAAATCTCCCACCTGCACTTTGCGGGCAGCAGGTCCGTTAAGGCATACAATGCCTGAGTTGCGTTCACCTTTTATTACGTATGTTTCCAAACGTTCTCCGTTGTTGATGTTTACTACCTGAACTTTCTCGTTTTCAATCAGGTTAGCTGCATCCATTAACGCCTCATCTATGGTAATACTGCCTACGTAGTGCAATTCAGCCTGGGTTACTTTGGCCCGGTGAATTTTTGACTTTAATAATTGAATATGCATAAATCGCGGCAAAGGTAGGCCAAAAGTTGGAATTGCCCAATGCAGCTTATATTGAGTGACTTAGCTTTTTTCAAACCTGATTTTAATCAGGGAACTTGTGCAATTCAGCCTGTTACTTTGCCCTATAAAACTACCTCATTATGCAACTTAATGCTTATCTTACTTTTAATGGAAGCTGCGAAGCAGCCTTTACATTTTATCATTCTGTATTAGGAGGAGAACTTGCTCCCTTCTCTCGTTTTGGTGAATCACCTGTTGCCGTGGGTGAAGAGGATAAAAATCGGGTGATGCACGTTACGCTCACTTTTGAAAACAATGTACTGATGGGCAGCGACAGTATGCCCGGTCAACCACTTACCGTTGGAGATAACATTTCTCTTTCACTTAATATCCCACAAATTATGGATATGGAAAAGGTGTTTCAACGAATGGCTGAAGGCGGAACTGTTACTATGCCATTGCAGGATACCTTTTGGGGTGCTCGATTTGGCATGCTGCGCGACCGTTTTGGTGTGAACTGGATGTTTAATTGTGATTTGAATTAGACTACAGGAGTTTTCAAGTTTCGATTTACATGCGTTTGATGCTGAAAAGTAATCAGTTTTTAATTCAGAGAAGGGTAATTCTTTAATGTGATTCAATCCAATGGAACGGTAAAAGTTTTACCTGTTTTTGTATGTAATCAGGTTGTATTTTTTATATAATTCCTATTACCTTAGTGAACATGAAAGTACCGTGGTTACAAATTGTCTTAGTATGCTGTTGCTTTTGGATATTCACTTCACAGGCACAGTGGGTACCGGTGGCTCCCCAGTGGGGTTCGTATGGGCTCTATGATGTTCATTTTAAAGATCAAAATGGCGTGGCAGTTGGACAAAAAGGGCTCATTACTACCAGCACTGATAGTGGCTTCAACTGGACTATCAGGCCACATGCCAGTGGATATGAATTGAGCCGCATAGGATATGCCGGAGGTGACACCTACTATGCCTGCGGAGAAAAAGGTGAAGTGATTCGTTCTTCCAATTTGGGGCACCATTGGTCACGCACTCCGGTTCCTTCTGCTGAAATACTTAACAGCATCAGTTTTATTAATACGCAAACGGGATGGGTAGCAGGTGAAAATGGTGGGTTATTTAAAACTGTTAATGGAGGTGTAACCTGGCAAAAAAACGATTCCATTCAATCGGGTACACAGGGAATTGCTTACGTTAAATTTTTTAATGATACAGCAGGAGTGGTTGTATTCAGAAACGGCACAGCCAAACGCACCACCAATGGCGGGCTTACCTGGTTAAGTTATGCCACGGGATTAAGTAATGTGTATGTGCGTGACGCTTCATTTACATCACTCACTCGCGGCTGTTTTTTGTGGGGATATCAGTTTCATACCGTTGTAAGTATGCGGCAAACCATGAACGGGAATACTTTTTCAGATATAACTTCCTACACCTGTATAGCCAATGAAAATCTCAGTCGTATAATCATGATGAATGATTCTTCCATGTATCTGTTGAACAATTTTAATATGGCGGCATATTCCACTAACTCAGCCGCTACATGGAATAAAGAATATTTTTCAGGTTTACCGTATGCAGGTCCGCTCATCTTTGGTTATTTTTTTCCTAATCGAGCAGCAATTGTACTGATGGCTGAGGGATATGTGTTGCGAAGGGCGGCACATGGAGGCTGGACTAACCTTCGCGAAGCGCCACCAGTTCCGGTAACCACCAATTACTGGACATTTTCAGATTTGTTGTACCAGGATACCTTGCATGCCGTGGGCATGTACCGCGATTTAAACCGAACATTGTTTTTACGTTCAGCAAATGGAGGGAAAAACTGGGACATTACAGATACGGTTACACCCGCTACTTTATACTATTCCAGGGCATCGGCCAACAAGGTATTTATGCTCACCACCAACGGGCAGGTGTATAAATCAACAGACACGGGAAATACATGGAGCAGCACCAATACCTGTCCGTGTAAAACGGCAGCACAGCAGGTGGTATCGTATCGTTTTTTTGATGATACAGGATATTTGTTTTGCAGCGATAAGAGTTTGTACTATACAACCAACGGTGGTTTGAGTTGGAACCTGCGCAGCAGCACACCCTCATTTACACAAGTAGTTTCGGTAAACAGCACCAAATGGTTTGCTTTATCCAACAGCAGTATAAAAGGTAGTTTTTATTTATACCGTTCAGCAAATGCAGGCATCAGTTGGGATTCAGTATCACTTAATGGTGTAATCCCCGGGGCTGATTTTTCAGCCGGGATATATGCTATGCAGGACAGTATTTTATTTATGACTGCACAATACCGGGATAACGCTGCGCCATTCTATAAAACTATTCATCGGTTGTTTCGATCATCAAACAATGGTAATGCTTGGAAAGAGATGAGTGTTGGAGGGCCACGCAAATCAGGCGATGTATTAACCGTTCCTTATGCACCTGCGCAATTTACCTCTTCCGGTGGTTCAGTTTGGATGTGGGGCTACAACGGAAATTATCCGGTTTTTCATTCTCCCGATGCAGGGGTCAATTGGTACGCACAATACCCGAAAGTGTATATGGAGTTTCCGTTTGTACACGCACTCAATTCAAATACGGCTTATGCCACATTTCGCGATTTAATCATTTCCAAAGCCAACAATGCGGGCTTATTGCCTATGCCAGCAAAGCCGGCAGTTGTATCCAATCAACTCACTTTTTCTCAAATAGCCCATCAAAGTATGCGGGTACATTGGCAACGCAAGTCTTGTGATAAATACCTGTTGCTCATTTCAAACAAACCTATAAGTGTGCTTCCGCTTCATGCAGCAGAGTACGGTACCGGCTATGATATGGGTGATTCCGCTGTTGTAGCTTATGTGGGGGAAGACACAACAGTATGGCTAACCGGACTGCAACCCGACACCACGTATCATTTTTCGCTGTTTCACTACAACGGAAGTGACCATTTAGCCCATTATCAAACCGGTTTAATAACCCAATCTCAACAACGCACCTTCAACGCTCCGGTGATAACTTCAGTAAGCCGAACAGTGTTTTGTACAGGTGATAGCATTTATGTCAACTTTACCTCTTCAATACCTTTTACCGATTCAGTAACGTACCGCTTATACCTGAGCAACGAATCAGGAATAATACAAGTTCCCAACGGAATGATTGCTGAAATAAAAACAAATGTGTACTCTGGTACAATTGGCGCAAAAATACCTGTAAGTGGTTTATCTCAAAGTTATGTCTATAGAGTTGCAGTGGCAGCGGTATTACCCCACGGCATTTATGCAGGTGAAGTTTCACCTCAACTTTCAATTGCATGGAGACCCGTGATAGGTATTGCTACTTCCGATACATTAAAGTGCACTTTAAACAAAGGGTTTGTGTTATCACACACCGGATCCATGGTAAGTACTACAACAAGGCTATGGAAATTTCCTAGTGGCACTACCGCAACGCAAACACCTGTAATGTATAATGATTCACTGCCCGGTACAAAACAGATTAAATTACTGGTGACCAACAGAGGATGTACCGATTCAGCTTCCCGAAACGTATATATTTATTCCCCCAAAACCCCTCGCCTCAATCAAGGTGCTATCTCTTACTTATGTACAGGAGATAGTCGTATCATAAGTGATACAGCTTTCACACCCCAAGCCAGATACAGTTGGTACAGAAACGGGGGATTGCTTGCAGGTATTTCCAATTCCATTACAGCAACACAAGCTGGATTTTATTATTGTGAAACCCGAGATGAAGATTCAACCTGCTTGATGCGTTCAGACACAGTTGTTGTGGCATCTTTAAAAAGACCCGCATTAACTTATCAGGTGCTTAACGGTCCTGTAATTTGTGATGGCGACAGTGCCATATTAAAAGTTACTTCAGATACCAATGCGCTATTCCGGTGGCAACAAGATGCTAATACAATAGCATTTGATACGGTTTCGTTTCATTATCCCAAATCAGCGGGAGTGTGGCGAGTGCAGGCGGTTCATCTGATAGACTCCTCATGCGTATCACCTTGGGCAGGCAACACGTCCATTATGGTTAATGTTTCTCCTCCTGCTGTGCAGATACAGGCTACACGAGATACCTTATTTAGTTCAATCAACTCCAGTTTATACTATTACCGTTGGTATCGGAACGACACTGCATTAAATGAGTTTTTGTGGTATACCGTTCCGAAAATATCGGGAAGTTATCAAGTGGAATTAAAAAGTATCAAAGGCTGTATTTCACTTTCAACTCCTGTACAGTTTACTTACTCACCAGGCACAAACGTGAATGGCAGCATCTCGCAGGAATATATACAAATATTTCCCAACCCGTTTAACGAATGGCTGACAGTAGCGTCAGACAAGCTTGAGGGGATACGTATTGTTGACGCTCGTGGCAGCTTGGTAGCTGAATTATATCCGCAAAGAAACCCTGAACAATGGAACCTTTCTCATTTGCCTTCGGGTTTCTATACCTTACAGCTTATTCTAAAAAACGGAGCTAAAGAGTACAGGAAAATTATAAAAGCTGAATAAATGTTTTTACTACGGAACAGTTGTATGCAAGAGTTTTGTATAAGCTCACAATTCTGTTAAAAGCAAACCCAGGCAAAATTGCCGGTAGTTCAATAAACGTTACTCTCCCTTTTGGGCAGGTATATGAGTCGAATCAGTATCTATGGCTGCATCATGACTCTGCAGGATACCTTTTGGGGCGCACGATTTGGAATGCTGCGCGACCGTTTTGGTATAAACCGGATGTTTAATTGTGATTTGAATTAGGATATCAGCATTTTCAAATGTCTCAGAAATACTAGCTCACCAAGTTGAAACTTAAAATATATATTTTGATTATTATGAACTGTTTTAAGGAATACGAATAAGCTTTTGAATGTTACTGCTTCCCGATTTACCTTTACATTCAACAAAATATATTCCTGGTAGTAGGTTGAAAACAGCAAGTTTGTATTTAGATGATTGTGGTTGGACACTTAACAAGGATTGCCCTTTAATATCAAATAAAGAAATTGATGATAGTTGTTCAGATGAATTGATCTCTACAAATTCTGAACTAGGGTTAGGGTATAATGTTAAATCTATTTTTGCACTTTTATTCGGTGTACTTAAAATTTCACCTGAACTTAAACGTTTAGCTGATGCTGTTTTGCAATTTTCAAAATTTCGCATTAGATCAAAATAGTCTCCATTAGCTAATGATAAAGGTTGGTCTATTGTTTTTAAACCTGTAATTAAAGATACACCTATTATTCGCCCTCCGGGATTGTAAAAGAAATTAAATGAATTTGGGTCAACAGCTGAGCCAGCATTTAAGCTATAGCCGCCTTGTGTTACAGTTGATGGGGATATTATGGTAACTTGCCCGTTGGAGGGATTTATTTTTGCTAATCTTACCGTTGAGGAATCCAACTCCTCTATAGAATCTGATGGGAAAAGTGGGTTTGGTTTGTATGAAAAGTAATTTCTTCTTACAAGCCCATATAATGTATTGTCAACGCAACTGTAGGTGAAGTTATCGAAGATACCTCCGTTAGGAATCTGAATGGCTACGTTACTAAAAACAGTACCATTATATAAATCGAGACCTAATAATCTTGACCCGGTTGAAAAGTAAAACACCATTTGAAAGGGGTCAATTGCACTTCCCGCTAAAGCAAATCCTTGTGCCACAGAAGAGGGTGAGATTTGAGTGATAACTCCAGAAGTGGTATTCACTTTGGATAGAAATACTTGACCTGTATAACTCATAGTTGTAGGGTTATAAATTACTCTTCGTGCCAAACCATAAAGAGTACTGTCAGAATGATTGAAGCGAAAATTGTCAAAATAGCTTTGCGCTATAGGGTTATTTAATTGTGGATTAGAAACGAGAAGTCCTGTATTTAAACTAAAAGTATTGATGGCATTAGCACCAATAAGCACAAAACTATTATCAAAGGGGTTTAGAGCTGCTCCGGTAAGGTTAACCGATTCTTTGTATGATTTATTGCCAATATTATTTACCACACCAGTGTTCAAATTTAATTCTCCAAGACGCACGGTTGAAGAATCTAATTGTTCAATCCAAATACTATCGAAAGGGGTTTGAACCATTGAATAATAATTTTTACGCACTACTCCATACAATGTTGAACCACTTTGGGCATTTGTTTGTAAAAGGGAGCTAAAAAGTCCTAAAAATAGTAAAGTATGTTTTTTCATAACCTTAAAACAATGTAACTTTTGTTTGGTTTGTCAGCTTTTGGTCATTTCAAATGAAGCTTTTATATTTCAACAATTTAGATAGTTGACAATTATTCTTTGTCAATATCAGGTAGGTAAATTAATCTGCTCAAATCATCGGGTTGCATAATTTCATTGGCACTTTCAAGCAGTTGTTTCGGGGTAATAGCTTCTACTTTTTTGAAGAGTTGTTCCAAGGTGTCAACACGATTAAAGTCGCACATGCTTTTACCCAAAGCCAGCATCAGACTGCTGCGGTTTTCTTCTGCAATACTTATTTGTCCTATCAACTGTTTTTTGGCGGCTTGTAATTTGGCTGAAGAAAAAGAAGTGGTACATACAGTACGCAACTCTTTTTCAATTAAATCCACACACCGGTTAAGGTAAACAGGGTCGGTGCCCAAATAAATGGTGAACATGCCGCTATCGCTATAAGGTACATAGGATGATTCTATCTGGTAGGTATAGCCATATTTTTCGCGTACAGAGATATTGAGGCGTGAGTTAAGTGCGGGCCCGCCCAGGTAATTGTTGAGCAAGAGCAGCGCCATGCGGTTTTTGTGTGAACTTGCGTAAGCCCTAGTACCCATAATGCAATGGGCCTGCACAAATGATCTTTTAACTGTTTTTTCAAAAGTTTTTTGTGCAGCAGGTTTCTTTCGGGTTCTGTTGTGTTTAGGAAAACGAATATGACTAAGTTCAGGTTCCAGTATGTCCAGTACCTGTTGTAAAGTGAAATTTCCGGTAGAGGAGAATACGAGATTTTCAGCTGTGTAGTTATGCTGAACAAAATGTTGGAGTTGTGCTGCGGTAAATCCATTTATGGAATCACGTGTTCCCAAAATATTATGACCCAGTGCGTGCTTTTTGAAGAGCAGTTCGCTAAACTCATCGTAGATGCTTTCATCGGGTGAGTCGAGGTACATTTCATATTCTTCGAGCACCACCTTTTTTTCCTTCACCATTTCATTAGCCGGGAAAGTAGAATGAAAACAAATATCGCACAACAGCTCAATTGCTCTGTTCAGGTGTTGATCCAGAAAGGAGGAGTAAACACTCGTGTGTTCTTTGGTAGTGTAGGCATTAATTTCAGCACCCACCTCATCCATGCGGTTAAGTATCTGACGGGCTTTGCGCTTTTGCGTTCCTTTAAACAGCATGTGTTCCAGAAAGTGGGCGGCACCAATGGCATCAGGGTGTTCATCGCGTGAGCCTGCGTGTATAACAAAGCCGCAATGTCCCACACGGGTGGCGGGAATTTGTTTATGCACTACACGAATGCCGCTTTTCAACGTTTTGGTTTGAATATTTTCTGTGTTGTTCAAAGTGAAATGTTGTTCAGTTGTTGTTGTGAAAGATGAAACTCAGTAATCAACTTTTGCATAATTTCTGCTACGGAATGTTGTTCATGTATTTGTGCCGCAATCTGACCAATTTCGAGTTCGCCATTAATCAGGTCACCTTCCAAAATGCCTTTGCGGGCGCGGCCTTTGCCCAGCAGTTCTTTCAATTGTTCTGCTGATGCACCTTGCTCTTCCAGTTGCTGTACCTGAGTATAAAACTCATTCTTGAGCAACCGCACGGGAGTCACTTTTTTAAGTACCAGTTGGGTGTCGCCTTCCCCGGCATTGAACACGGTTTGCTTAAAGGCATCATGTGCGGAGGATTCTTTGGCAACGGCAAACAGGGAACCTATCTGCACACCTTCAGCACCCAAGGCCATAGTGGCCAACATGGCTGCTCCAGAGCCTATTCCTCCGGCAGCAATTAAAGGCAGTTGTGTTGCTTTGCGTATAATTGGAACGAGTACCAACGTTGTGGTCTCTTCTTTGCCGTTGTGTCCACCGGCTTCAAAACCCTCGGCTACCAAGGCATCAACACCAGCTTCTTCTGCTTTTTTGGCAAACTTAGTATTGGCAATTACATGTACCACGGTAATGCCATGTTGTTTTAGCAGTGCGGTATATTTTGACGGATTACCGGCTGAGGTAAAAACAATTTTTACTCCTTCGTCAATAATGATTTGAATGTGTGCATCAGCATGTGCATACAACAGGGGCACGTTTACACCAAATGGTTTTGATGTGGCTGCCCGGCATTTTTGAATGTGCTCCCGCAACACTTCAGGATACATACTGCCGGCACCAATTAACCCTAACCCACCAGCGTTGGATACAGCTGAGGCCAGTTTCCACCCGCTGCACCACACCATGCCGCCTTGCACAATGGGATATTGAATACCGAATAACTCCGTAATGCGATTACCCATTAACCGAAATTAATCTCTGTACTGTCGCCCAGGTTCAGACTTTGCACCATGCCTTTGTAAACGGAATCATTGCCGATGAGTGAATCCTGCAGTATGGTATTTTCCAGGTGAGAATATGGTCCGATGATGGAATTTTTGAGGATAGAATAATTCACAATGGCATCTTCCCCTATGGATACATTGGGCCCGATGATGGAGTTGCTGATGCGGCAATTCTCTCCGATAAAAACCGGAGGTATAATCACGGTGTTTTCAAAACGATTGTCGTATTGCAAGTTCACCATTCTTCGTAAAAGTGTAGAATTGGTTTCGAGCAACACACCTTTTTTTCCGCAATCGAACCAGTTGTCAACTACTACTGATTGGAATTTTTCTCCCTGCTGTATCAGGTACATGATAGCATCAGTAAGGTAAAATTCATTTTGTGTGCGGATATTGTTTTCAATAAGGTGACGTAAAGCATCCATCAGTTTGCCGGCCTGTTTAAAGCGGTAAAAACCTACCAAAGCCATGTTCGATTTAGGTATTTCGGGCTTTTCCACCACCTTGCTGATGAGTCCGTCCTTATCAATTTCAGCCACACCAAAAGCCTGGGGGTTCTCTACTTTTTTAACTCCCACTGTAGAATAGGGTGATTGATGTACGGCATGCATATCAATATCCACTACCGTATCGCCAAATACAATCAGAATATCTTCATCCGGTTTAACAAGGTCTTTAGTGAGCCAGATGGCATAACCCACCCCACGACCTGAGGTTTGTAAAACAAAATGACTTTTGACATTCGAATAATGTGTGGTCACATAACTCTCAATCTTATCTCCCAGGTAACCTATGACAAAAATAAATTCATCATACCCTGCTGTTATCAGTGAATCTACAATGTGGGCGAGAATGGGTTTACCTGCAACCGGAATAAGGGCCTTGGGTTGTGTATGGGTGTGCGGGCGAAGTCGGGTACCGATGCCTGCAACCGGAATAATTGCTTTCATGCTGTTGTAAACTTGAAATTGAGCCATGCAAGTTACTCATTTTATCCGTTTCGGTATACCAAAACGAAAAATTGGATACCTTCGCACTTTACTTTTAGTTTTATGAAACGGATACTTCTTCTCTTTTTAATAATAAGTTCGCAATTATCAACCTTTGCCACCGGAACCGATGAGGGCATGTGGTTACCTCTTTTGCTTAAAAAGTACAACTACGAGCAAATGAAAAAAATGGGGCTCAAACTTACGGCTGAGCAGTTGTATGATGTGAACCATTCAGGACTCAAAGATGCAGTGGTGTCATTAGGCGGTTTTTGTACAGGCGAACTGGTTTCTAAAGATGCCCTGATGTTTACCAACCATCATTGCGGCTACGATGCCATTGCCTCACACAGCAGTAAGGACAACGATTTACTCTCCAATGGTTTTTGGGCCATGAACCGCAAACAGGAGTTGCAGAACCCTGGTTTGTATGCAGATATACTAGTGAGCATGGAAGAGGTTACAGCTAAGATTACTGCTGCCACCGCTGACCTGAAAGGGGAGGAACGGGGTATGGCCTATGCAACGGCAGTTAAAGAAATTACGGCAAAAGCAGTAGAAGGTACCCATTACAAGGCATCGGTAGTAAGTATGTTCAGGGGAAATGAATATTACCTCATCGTATTTGAACGGTTCACAGATGTACGCTTAGTAGGTGCTCCTCCCTCTTCCATCGGAAAATTTGGTGGCGATAAAGACAACTGGATGTGGCCCCGTCACACAGGTGATTTTTCTGTTTTCAGAATTTACGCAGGTAAAGACAATAAACCCGCAGATTATTCTTCCGATAATGTTCCCTTCGCTCCACGCCACGTGTTGCCGGTTTCGCTTAAAGGAATTGGCGAAAATGATTTTACCATAGTAACCGGTTATCCGGCTACTACCAACCGTTACCTTACTTCGTTTGCTTTACAAACCTCATTGGAACAAACCAATCCGGCCATTATTGATTTGTTGGGCAAACAACTGGAGGTGATGAAAAAATACATGGATGCTGATGATGCGGTGAGGATAAAACTGGCTAGTGATTACGCCTCTTTAGCCAACACCTGGAAATACTTTCTGGGGCAAAACGAAGGCCTTAAAAAGTCAGCTATTATTCAGGAGAAAAAGAACATAGAGAAGCGGTTTAATAAATGGCTCAAGCAATCAAAAAATGATGTGGTTGCCGGTGAGTACATGAATACGCTCAGTAACATTGACAAAGCATATAAAGAATACCGCAAGATAAATGTGGAGGCCATTTATGCCTCACAGTTACAATACTCTACCACAGTTGGAAGCTTGGCAGATGAGTTGCATCCTTTAGCCGATTTACTCAAAGAAAAAACCAGCGATAAAAAGGAAATCGAAAAGTTGTGTGCCGAGTTGAAGGAGTCGTTCAAAGAAGTATACAAAGATGCTGAAATGAGTATTGACCAACACATGTTAACGGCCATGTTGTCATTGTACGCTTTAAAAATTACGCCTGAAAAACAGTTGCCGGTTGTGCTGGACATTATTACTAAATACGCTGGCGGAAAAGCGGTTTTACCCTTTGATGAATTTACGGAGAAGGCTTTTTCCAAGTCCATACTGGCTAGTGAAAAAAAGCTGAATGCTTTTTTGAATAAACCTTCTTACAAAAAATTAATGAACGATCCGTTGTTCAGCTTCTTCCATAAACTGGAAGAGCAGCGCGACATATACCGCGAAGGTTCTGTTGCGTTTTCCAACGTGTTGGCCAAAGAAAATAAATTATTGATTAAAGGCCTGAGGGAAATGGATACTGCCAGAAATTTTTATCCAGATGCCAACTCTACCTTACGTTTATCTTTCGGAAAAGTTTCGCGTTACCAGCCTAAAGATGCAGTGGTGTATGATTACTTCACTACCATGAAAGGCATTATGGATAAAGACGATGCCAAGGATGTGGATTTTAAAGTACCGGAGAAACTGAAACAGTTGTATGCAAAAAAAGATTTCGGGCAGTATGCCGTAAACGGAGATATTCCGGTAGCCTTTATTACTGACAACGACATAACAGGGGGTAACTCCGGAAGTCCGGTTATTAACGGTAATGGTGAGTTAGTAGGTATTGCGTTTGACGGCAACTGGGAGGGCATGACCAGCGATTTAATGTACGATGCTCAATTGCAACGGTGTATTAATGTGGACATACGCTACGTATTGTTTGTGATTGAAAAATATGCGGGTGCCGGACACCTGATTAATGAAATGACCATAGTGAAGTAATTTATAAAACACATGAAAAAGATAATCCTACTTTTTACCGCAGCGGTTGTGCTGGCATCATGCGGAGATATGAAATTAAAATCTGACGGCAAATACGGAGAAAGTTTTACTACCGATAGTGTAATGACGGTGGCCGCTCTTAGCACTTTAATGCAAACTACCAACGAAGCACAAGTGGTGGTGGAGGGAACAGTGAACGGTGTTTGTAAAAGTGAGGGCTGCTGGTTAACTTTAGAAAATAAAGGTGGCGAAGAACTTTTTATTGAAATAAAAGACAAGGCTTTTCACTTGCCGTTTAATGTGGAAGGCAAACATGCTATTGTAAAAGGCGTGGTAACTAAATCACAAATTTCTGTAGCCGAGTTACAGGCAGAAGCAAAAGAAGAGGGAAAGTCGGAGGCGGAGATACAAGCCATCACGGCACCTAAAGAAGAGATCACGATGGAAACTACCGGACTCATTCTTCAGTAGATTACCGCTCCTTTCTATGAAAAAACTGTTTCAGATTTTTGTCTTCAGTACATTGGTGATACTGATGTGCAGTTGGGGTTTTTTTGCGCACAGGCAAATTAACCGACTGGCAGTTTTTACGGTTCCTGCTCCTTTGTTTGGTTTTTACAAAGCCAATATAGAATACCTTACAGAACATGCCGTAGATGCAGATAAACGCAGGTACAGTGATGAAGCGGAAGCCTGCCGTCATTACCTGGATGCCGATCACTATGAGCAATTGCCGCCCATTGACACTATTCCTAAATACTGGAAACAAGCCGTGGAAAAATATACGGAGGATACGCTCAAAGCTTACGGTATTGTTCCCTGGCACATTCACCTCATGACCTTTCGTTTAACGGAAGCTTTTAAACAGAAGGACAAAAGAAAAATACTACGCCTCTCGGCTGATTTAGGTCATTATGTTGCCGATGCGCATGTGCCTTTACACGCCACAGAAAATTACAACGGACAACTTACAGGGCAAACCGGTATACACGGTTTTTGGGAATCGCGCCTGCCGGAGTTGTTCAGCAATAACTATGATTTTTTTACCGGCAAGGCGCACCACATTGAAGATGTGCAACAAGCCGCGTGGGTGGCCGTGAACGGCAGTTTTGCCGCAGTTGATTCCGTACTGCGTTTGGAGCGTGAGTTGAGCAAACAATTTCCTGACGACCGCAAATATGCTTTCGAACAAAAAGGGAACATGACCGTGCGTGTGTATTCCAAAGAATATGCTGCGGCCTATGACCGCTTAATGGGCGATATGGTTGAACGCAGAATGCGGGCCTCGGTTATACTGGTTGGCTCATTGTGGTATACTGCGTGGGTAAATTCAGGTCAGCCTGATTTGGATAAACTGGAAGTAAAACCTGCACCTGAAGAAGAACAAAAATTAATTGCAGAACAGGAGAAGAAATTTAACTCAGGTAAGATTATCGGCAGGTCGGAAGAATAACACCCAAACAAAACATGCAGCAACGTATCAAGGTATTGGATCTACTCCGTGGTTTGGCTGTTGCTGGTGTTTTATTCAGACATGCACACCTGGATAATTTTATAGCACAGGCAGGTTGGGCCGGAGTTGATTTGTTCTTTGTGCTCAGTGGCTATTTGGTTTCCCGCCTGTTGTTTTTGGAATACAACCATACACAGCAGATTAAACTTGGAAGATTTCTGTTGCGCAGAGGGTTTAAAATTTATCCCGTGTTTTACCTGATGATTGTTGTTACTGTGCTGGTGAATTATTTTACATCAGATCCTATAGCACAGAGTAAGTTGTTGTCGGAGATTTTTTTTGTTCAAAGTTATTTCAAAGGACTTTGGAACCATACATGGTCGTTGGCTGTGGAAGAGCACTTTTACTTTTTGCTGGCTTTGTGTGTGTTTCTTTTCAGGCGCAGCAATTTTTCTTCTGCAAAAACTTTGTATGTACTTCTTTTTCTCTGGTTTCTTTTTTGTGCCTTTCGTTGGAGCTATGCCTGGAATCATAGCGATGAAACAGAAATTTATTTTACCGATACACATTTGCGCATTGACGGCTTACTACTAGGAGTAATTATTTCATGGCTTACTGTTTTTAGTAGCAGGGCAAGAGCTTTTTTTACCCAATATGCTAATGTCTTACTTCTTGTATCACTTCCCTTGCTGGCACCTTTGTGGATTTGGAAGGGAGGCGATTTTGAGATGAACAGTTTTGGTTTGTCTTTCATTTCCTTGGGCTTTGCTACCTTACTTGCAGCCCTACTGCACAAAGATTATTATGCCTTGGCTATAAGGTTCCGCATAGTGAGCACGCTTTTAAACACACTTGCTTTTATCGGAGTTTTCTCATATTCTCTTTATGTGTGGCACTTACCTGTGCTTCACTATACAGATAAAATGATGTTGAGTGGTTATACTGCATTTGTTGTTTACATCGCCATGAGTATTGTGGCAGGTTACATCAGTTTTCATTTTATAGAACAACCTATTATGCTTTTGAGAGATAAAATCACAAATAAATGATAAACGGGAAGCTCAAAAGAATAATTCCCAATTGCGTATTCTTCCCCTGTATTGCTGCTGCATTTCGTTGATAACCCTGTTTAAACTGTGTATAAAATACCTTGTATAGCAAGTGCAACAGGTATAATTTTGTTCCATACCCAACGATAATTCCACACGTATGAAATTTGTTGTTTCAACCAGCAACCTCCTGAGCCACCTTCAATTGATTGACGGAGTGGTGGTGTCTAAGCCAATCATTCCTATTTTGGAGAATTTCCTGTTCGACATTAAAGGAAATAAATTGTCCATTTCTTCAACTGATTTAGAGACGTCTATGACTACCTCCATCGAAGTGGAAGCCAATGAAGACATCAAAATAGCCATCCCGTCCAAGTTATTGATGGATACACTGAAAACCCTGCCTGAGCAACCACTTACGTTCTCTGTAGATGCTGCCACGTATTCAGTAGAAATTCATACCGGTTCAGGCCGTTACAAACTTTCCGGACAAAACGGTGATGACTTCCCCAAGGTACCTGAGGTGGAAGGGGATAAAACCATCAACATCCCTTCTAATGTATTGCTTCGGGCCATTGGTAAAACGGTATTTGCCACCAGCAACGATGAGCTTCGCCTTAACCTTACCGGGGTGTATGTACAGTTGTTTAATGACAACATTACTTTTGTAGCTACCGATGCCAATCGTTTGGTGCGTTTCATTCGCAAAGACGTAAAGCCGGGGGTGGAAGATGCATTCATCATTCCTAAAAAAGCACTTAATCTGCTACGCTCATCACTTTCCAATGATGATACTGTAGTAAAAATTGACTTCAATAAATCAAATGCATTTTTCTCCTTTGAAGGTGTGAACCTTATTTGCCGCCTTATTGATGAGAAATACCCTGATTACCGTGCGGTAATTCCTGCAGATAATCCGAATGTACTTACCATCAACAAACAAGCTTTCCAAAGTGCCATTAAACGTATCTCTATTTTCTCTAACAAAACCACGCACCAAATTCGCCTTAAACTGGCGGGCAGTGAGTTGATTTTATCAGCCGAAGATTTTGATTTTGCCAATGAAGCGCAAGACCGTCTCGCTTGCCAGTACGAGGGTCAGGACATGGAAATAGGCTTTAACTCCCGTTACCTTATTGACATGATTAATGCCGTAGATACAGATGAGGTACGCATGGAAATGTCGCAACCCAACCGTGCCGGTTTAATGTTGCCTGCCAAGCAGGATGGAGACGAGGATATGTTGATGCTGGTAATGCCTATGATGCTGAACAATTATTAATCGCACATTTCAATAGCAGCCAAGCCCCGTTTAGCACAGCTTTCCGGGGCTTTGTTGATTTTAATACCTCTGTTTAGTTCTTACTGAAAGGCAACTCTTTCAACAGTAAGTATTAAAAACTCATTTTATTGCTTTACTTTGAATAACCAAAACCGCTGCCCATGAAAAACAAATATTCGCTGGTGTTGCTGTTGGCAGCCTTTTGTTGCATGGGCGTTCAATGCAAAGAAGACGAACCTGATAAGACAGAAGAATTAGCCAAGCTGCCACCCGCCACTACCAAAGGGCGTAATACATTTGGTTGCCTTATTAATGGAAAGGCGTTTCCGCAAAGTAGTGAGGGGTATCATGAGAAGATGGTGTATTATTACGATGGAGAACTATTTGTGAGTTATTCAACTATGTTTAACTCCTTCGATGCAAATGAAATCATAACAATAAGAACTAACAAGATACATTCGGAAGGGATATTTCAAATTGAACCGATAGCAGGAGAGGATCAGTTTAGTGTAAACACGGGAGGTAACCTTTACTCTTGTAGATATTTTCCAAGCCATGAAGATAGAAATGCATTAATTACTATAACCCGCTTAGATAGCATTAACCATATTATTTCAGGCAAATTTAGTTTCAAAGCCAAAACCAGGCAAGGCGACAAAGAAGTGTCTGTTGAGCATGGTCGTTTTGACTTCTTTTATCAATAGGTCACACCTCAGTATGCTGACTTTGTAACTCAGAACATTGTGGCTTTGTTGATTAAAACCAATTGGTTGTACTATATACTGGGCAACATTTCGGATATTTTTGCTCCTGTTTAACGTGGGGCAATAAACGTATTGAGGTACGGATATTGCTTACCAAGCGCAGTAATGTTCAAAAGCAAAAATATACTTCTGTTGGTACCGGTTCTGCTGGCTTCCCTGTGCGGAGTGGCCCAGCCTGCGGGCACATCGGCTGAGGAAGAGCGTATTGTGGCAGCCTTAGATAGTTTGTACAATGCTTTTCACGCCCACCGCACCGACAAGCGCACGGCAGGCGACCTCAACATTTACGGCTTTAATGAGTTGGATATTCCGCAGTACAGTGATTCTGTTATTAAATACCGGCTTTCCTTACTCGAATCGCCCATTGCCATGGATTACAATGAACACGTGCAGGGCTTTATTAACCTGTATGCCATCAGAAAACGTAACCTTACCTCCAAGGTGCTGGCCCTTTCCAAGTATTATTTTCCCATGTTCGAGCAAATACTTGATCAGCAAAAGTTGCCTTTGGAGTTTAAGTACCTGGCCGTAATTGAATCGGCACTTAACCCGCGGGCGGTTTCTGTAGCCAGTGCCAACGGGTTGTGGCAGTTCATTAACAGTACCGGAAAAATGTACGGGTTAAAAATAAACACACTGGTAGACGAGCGCAGAGATCCGTATAAATCAACCCTCGCAGCCTGTCAGTATTTTAAAGACTCTTACGCCCTGTATGGCGATTGGTTGCTGGTCATTGCTTCGTACAACTGCGGTCCGGGTAACGTAAACAAAGCCATCCGCAGGTCGGGGGGCAAAATGAATTTCTGGGAAATAATGCCCTACTTGCCCAAAGAAACCCGCGGTTATGTGCCTGCCTTTATAGCCGCTACCTACGTGTTGAGTTATGCTACCGAGCACAACATTTACCCCATGGAGCTCGACATAAAGCTCAATGTAGATACCATACACATCAGCAACAGCACCACGTTTCAGAAGCTTTCGCAAATAACCGGGCTGGAACTTTCCATTATTGAAGATTTGAATCCCGCTTACAAAAAAGGAGTAATTCCGTGGTACCAGGGTTCAGCAGCCATTGTATTACCTTATGAATACGCCATGAAGTATGCGAGTTATCGAGCCAATCCTGCCGGTTTTATTCCGGCAACGGGAGACTCTGTTCCTTCGGATGTTATTTTCGATGATGATTTGATAGTCAATACCCCACCGCCCGAGCAGCCCGACAGAACAGCGGTAAACAAGCCCCAGAAGAAAAAAGTACACGTGGTACAACGCGGTGACGGCTTATTCAAAATATCGCGCAAGTTTAATGTAACCGTAGAGGACATTCGCAAGTGGAACAACCTCAAAAACGATAAACTGGTGCCGGGTCAAAAGCTTAACATTTACCCTACTACACAGGCTCCGCGCAGAAACGGCAACAACTAAGCACCCTTCATTAAAAAATAACACTTACAACTGGTGCAAAAGCGCAAGAATCTGTAAGTTTGAGCAGTGAATTACAAAACCATTTTTTCATTCAGTTTTTGGAGCATCTTGCTGGCAGCAGGTTTTTTTGCTTCCTGTAAAAAAGAAGAGTTTGCAGGAAAGGCAAACACCAACCTGCTTCCGGAAACCCATATGCTGGCTGACACCATTCAACGCACCGGAGATAACCGGTTCCGCACGCAGGTGTTGGTGCAATGGTGGGGAAATGATGCCGATGGATTTGTTACCGGCTATGAAGTTTCTTTGGATGGCATCAATTGGTTTTTTACTACCCGGCAAGACAGTGTGTTTTCACTTTCCCTTCCTGCGGGTAAAGACACCTTCGATTTCCCGTTTTATGTGAGAGCCATAGATAATAAAGGAGCCAAAGATTTAAGTCCGGCTACATTGGCTTATCCCGTAAAAAACTCAGCACCCGATGTGCGCTTCATTTTTGCCAGCGGAACTCCGGGCAGCCCGTCACGTAATCCCGTAAAAACATTTCCCGTGTTGCGTTACAGTTGGGAAGGCAGCGACCCTGACGGGGAAGATAACATTGACCACTACGAATTATTTTTGAACGATACCACTGCTGCACCTTATGTGGTGCCGGCCAATGCATCAGCTGTTACCTTTACCGGGAAAAACTTTGCAGGCACAGTTACCGATTGTGATGTGTTTATTAACAATGCTACCGTTGCACTTTCCTTACCTGCAACAGGCATGAAGTTGAATGAATACAACACGGTTTACATTCGTTCAGTAGATAAGGTAAATGCGAAATCAGTGTTTAAAGCTACACCTGCTGTGTGGGTGAAAAAGCCCGCAAGTGATGTGTTGGTGGTTAATGCGTTTATCAATACGTTTACTAAAAACACCGTACAAAACTTTTACCTCAGCAACATGGTGAATGTGGGTGTAACTGTTTTTGATACGTTGCAGGCCACCGAACAAGTAGCAAATAACTACACCGAACTTTCAACCGACCCGTTGACACAATCACGTGTATTTGCACTGTTCAAAAAAATTCTGTGGTTCAGTGATGATGCCGATTTTTCGTTGTCGCTCGCACAAAAATCTACTACGGAATTTTTTGCCAAGGGCCAAAGCACAGGCAATGGGGGCCGGTTGTTTATGGCCTTAGCGATAGCATCAGATATTGATCCTTTAGCCAACTACCTTGATTTTACACCTGTGCGTAAATTGGTTTCACCACCGGCAGGCAGCACGTTCCGTTTTGCGAAAGACTCGTTGGTTACTCCGCATAAAAACGGTTGGCCCGTATTAAAGTCCACAGCCATATTGCCCAGTGCGCGTCCGTTTGAAATACCGGAGGCTCCGAGCAGTTTATATGCTTACGATACGTTGTACAAAGCATCCATTACACAAAGCAGTTCGCAAGGTGCTACCTTGTGGGCTGGCCCTTCACATGTTATAGCACGCAGGGTAACCATCAGCACGGGGAAGTCAAACTTTATTATATCATCGCTGCCTTTTCACTTGTTGAACGGTAACAACAACATCGGGCAGTTTTTCCAGAAAACGCTCAAAGACGAATTAGACTTCTAACGTGAAACGTATCATCATTTTTGCTTCCGGCTCAGGTTCCAATGCACAACGCATCATCGAACATTTTAACGCACACCCACACAAAGCACAAGTAGTTGCGGTGTATTGCAATAACCCTCGTGCCTACGTTATTGAACGATGCAAACAATTGAATATCCTATGCAGGGTTTTTAGCCGTAAAGATTTTTACGAGAACAATCAGGTGCTGCGTTGGCTGAAAGAAGATAGCGCTGAGCTGATTGTGCTGGCCGGGTTTTTATGGCTTATTCCTGCTGAATTAATTCGCGCATTTCCTGAACAGATTATTAATATTCACCCGGCCTTGTTGCCGACATACGGTGGCAAAGGCATGTACGGACATCATGTGCACGAAGCCGTAATTGCCAACAAAGAAACACAAAGCGGCATCACCATTCATTTGGTTAACGAAGAATACGACAAGGGCATAATACTCTTTCAGTCCACCACGCCCGTTACACCAGATGACACACCCGATACGCTGGCACAAAAAATTCATCTGCTGGAGCACACACATTTTCCTCAAGTGATTGAAGCATATTTATAACATATTTTTAACCCAAGAAATAGCATTACCATGTACGGCAAACTGAAAGAACATTTACAAAAAGAATTAGCTTCCATAGAAGAAGCAGGATTATACAAACGCGAGCGTGTAATTACTTCGCCTCAAGGTGCAGAGATTACCCTGAATGACGGCAAAACGGTATTGAATTTTTGTGCCAACAACTACCTGGGCCTATCATCGCACCCGCGTGTGGTGAATGCAGCTAAAACGGCATTGGACACACACGGGTTCGGGATGTCATCGGTACGTTTTATCTGCGGTACGCAAGACATTCACAAAGACCTGGAAAAAACCATTGCTGATTTTTACCAAACCGAAGACACCATTTTATATGCAGCCGCTTTTGATGCAAATGGCGGAGTATTTGAACCGTTGTTTCAGGAGATGGATGCCATTATCAGCGATGAGCTTAACCATGCTTCCATTATTGACGGAGTACGTTTGTGTAAAGCACAACGTTACCGTTACAAAAACAACAACATGGAAGATTTGGAAGAGCAACTGAAAGCAGCCGATGCCGCAGGAGCCCGGTTCAAAATTATTGTAACCGATGGCGTTTTCAGCATGGACGGTTACGTAGCGCAACTAGATAAAATTTGTGATTTGGCGGATAAGTACAATGCCTTAGTGATGACAGACGAGTGTCATAGTGCAGGCTTTATTGGTAAAACAGGTCGCGGTGTGCCGGAGTTGTGCAATGTGATGGGACGGGTAGACATTATTACCGGAACACTGGGCAAAGCTTTAGGCGGTGCCATGGGCGGCTATACCACCGGGCGCAAAGAAATTATTGACATGTTACGTCAGCGCTCCCGTCCGTATCTTTTCTCCAACTCACTTTCACCGGCCATTGTTGGTGCTTCGCTTGAAGTATTCAAACTGTTGAATGAAAGCACTTCTTTACGCGATAAATTAGAAGCCAACGTAAAACAATTCAAAACTGGCATTAAGGCGGCAGGCTTTGAAATACGCGATGGTGATTCAGCTATTGTACCTGTTATGTTATACGATGCCAAACTATCGCAGGATTTTGCCAATAAACTATTGAATGAAGGCATTTACGTAATCGGATTCTTTTTCCCGGTAGTGGCGAAAGGACTGGCCCGTATTCGCGTACAACTTTCAGCAGCACACGAGCCTGAACACATTGATAAGGCCATTGCAGCCTTCACCAAAGTGGGCAAGGAACTGGGTGTGATTAAATGATAGCAGATTAAGTATACAGAAAAAGAGCAGCCGGTCTGCTCTTTTTTTATGCCCTGAAATTTTGTTTTCTCAATTTCATATCGTAATATTGCGATTCGAAATATGGGCGCAACTAAATCAGAAGAATTTACCATTAAAGACAACCGCATTGCGCGGTACGGTAAAGCACTGGCACATCCGGCTCGGGTGGCCATACTTAAATTGTTGTTAAAAAAGCAAACCTGCGTGTGCGGAGACATTGTAGACGAGCTTCCCTTGTCTCAAAGCACGGTATCACAGCATTTAAAGGAATTAAAAGCAGCCGGATTAATTAAAGGAAACATTGAAGGCAAGAACATTTGTTATTGCATTGATGAGAAAGAATGGAAGGTAGCTCAAACCTATCTGATGGATATGTTCAACACCTTTGTTGCTCCTAAAGACAACTGCTGCTAAAAATTATATTTACAAATCGAAATATTGCGATATGGAAACGTCAGAACAGATTAAACAAAACGTAAAAGAGATTTACGGAAAGATTGCCACACAAACCAAGCAGGACAATGCTGCGAGCTGTTGCGGTGCCGGTGGGTGCAGTACAGAAGTGTACAACATCATGAGTGAAGAATACACGGATTTACAAGGCTACAATCCCGATGCCGATTTAGGTTTGGGTTGTGGTTTACCTACACAGTTTGCCAAAATGAAGCCCGGTGACACAGTGCTGGATTTGGGCAGTGGTGCCGGTAACGATTGTTTTGTTGCCAGAGCGGTGGTAGGTGATGCGGGGAAGGTAATAGGAGTGGACATGACGGAGAAGATGATTGATCTGGCTCGTGACAATGCAGAAAAACTTAATTTCAACAATGTAGAGTTCAGGTTGGGTGAGATTGAGAAACTACCCCTTGCTGCTGATCGGGTGGATGTGGTAGTGAGCAACTGTGTATTAAATCTGGTTCCTGATAAACAAAAAGCATTTCAGGAAATTTACCGTGTGTTAAAACCCGGTGGTCACTTCAGCATATCGGACGTGGTGCTGGTGGGTGAGTTACCGGAGAAAATACAATCGGCTACAGAAATGTACGCAGGTTGTGTAGCCGGAGCTTTGCAAAAAACCAAATACATTTCACTCATACATGAAAGTGGTTTTAAGAATGTAATCGTTCAAAAAGAAAAGCCCATCATTATTCCCAACGATATTTTGCTCAACTACCTTTCGGAGCAAGAGATAAACGAGTACAAGAATAGTGGTAAAGGCATATTCAGTATTACTGTATATGCAGAAAAGCCGGCTGCAGAAAGTTGTTGTACTCCCGGTGGAGGTTGTTGCTAATATTAAATATCATGAATCAAACAGAAGTATTACTCGCCTTGTGGGCCGAAGCGAGAACAAGGTTAACCAATCAATTGCCCGCTATTCAGGATGCAGATTTACTTAAACGCCTGCACCCGCAATCTAACTGCATCGGTTTTTTACTTAAACACATAGGTGAGGTGGAGCAACTTTTTGCCCGCAATGTTTTCGGGTTGGACATTAAAGGTTCAGTGGAAACATTGGGTACAGGTAAAGACAAAGGACAGTACACCAATTCCGCAGAGTTACTTAGCTACCTGAACGAATCACACATTTTTCTGGAGCAAGCCATTAACTCCGTTCTTCCTGATGAATGGCATCAGGAAATTGAAACAAAAGAGTTTGGTACGCGTACCAAGGCACAGGCTTTGGGAAGAATAACTTCGCATACAGCTTACCACGCAGGACAAATAGGTATTATATTAAAATACGGACAGGTTTAGTAGCATGAAAAATATATTAATTCTTTGCACAGGCAACAGCTGCCGCAGCCAGATAGCACACGGTTACATGGCACATTTTGGCAAAGGGCTTTTGAACGTATACAGCGCGGGTATTGAAACGCATGGGGTAAACCCACGGGCCATTGCCACCATGAAAGAGGATGGAATTGATATCAGTCAACACACCTCAAACAATCTCACCGAATACCTCACTATTCCGTTTGATTACATTATTACCGTGTGTGATAATGCCAAAGAAAATTGTCCTTATTTCCCCGGCCATGCCCAACGTTTTCACCACAACTTTACTGACCCTGCTAAAGCTACAGGAACGGAAGAAGAAGTGATGAGGGTGTTTGCACGGGTGCGCGATGAAATAAAAGAGTACTGTAAAAAATTTGTAGAACGGGAACTGAATAAGCACAATTAGAAGTTAGAAAGAATCAAAGAGTGCAAAGTTTTATCGTTGCATCTTTTTAACCTTGTAACAATAACTCACTAATAAAAAGACATGAACAAACGACTTGCCTTCCTTGACCGGTACCTCACCCTTTGGATATTTTTGGCCATGCTTACCGGTGTGAGCATCGGGTACTTTGTGCCCTCCGCATCAGGTTTTGTAAACAGTTTCAGCAGTGGTTCAACTAACATACCCATCGCGGTAGGACTTATTCTGATGATGTACCCGCCACTGGCGAAGGTGAAATACGAAGAAATAGGCAAGATATTAAAGCACCCTAAAATTTTACTGCTCGGATTGCTTCAAAGCTGGATTATCGGTCCGGCTTTGATGTTTGTGTTGGCTTTGATTTTTCAACGCACACATCCGGAGTACATGGCCGGTTTATTACTCATTGGTTTAGCACCCTGCATTGCGATGGTGTTGGTGTGGAATGATCTGGCAGGAGGAGATACGGAGCTGTGCGCAGGTATGGTGGCTTTGAACAGTGTGTTGCAGATTTTATTTTACAGCAGCTATGCCTGGTTTTATGTTACCTATTTGCCCGAGGCATTGGGTGTTCAGGGTTATGCGGTAAACATCAGCATGGGCGAGATTGCACAAAGTGTTTTCATCTATTTAGGCATACCGTTTTTTGGTGGGATGTTGTCACGTTATGTACTCATTAAAACCAAAGGACAGGATTGGTTTAACCGCAAGTTTATTCCGGCTATCAGCCCTATAACCTTAACGGCTTTGCTCTTTACCATTGTGATCATGTTCAGTTTAAAAGGGGAGATGATTGTGAGTATTCCGATGGATGTGGTAAGCATTGCCGTGCCGCTTACTTTGTTTTTTGTTGTAATGTTTTTCAGCACCTATTATTTACTGAAGAAAATTGGCGGTACGTATAAAGAAACTACTACACTAGCTTTTACCGCAGGAAGCAACAATTTTGAACTGGGCATTGCTGTAGCGATTGCTGTATTCGGCATACACTCCGGAGCAGCTTTTGCTGCTGTTATTGGTCCGTTGATTGAAGTGCCTGTATTGATTCTTTTCGTACAGTTTGCTTTGAAGCAAAAGTCTAGGTTCAGTTCATAACGAACTGTAATACAATATCTCAAAGATATTTACTTCACATTCTCTTAACACAGCAATAACATTCTTGTAACAGTGTGCAAATACATTTGCGCCAAGTTTTATTGTTATGAGAGATATTAAAATTTTAGTACTTGTTTTTTCCATCTTGTTTGCCGGATTAGCCTCTGCGCAAACCAATGGTAAAATAGCAGGAAAAGTAAGCGACAAGAAAACCGGTGAAGAACTCACCGGGGTTTCGGTGATTATTGAAGGCACCACCATTGCAGTGGCTACGGATATTGAAGGGAAATATACCCTTTCTGTAAAGCCCGGTACTTACAATGTAGTATTCAGCTATGTTTCCTATCAAAAGAAAGTGGTTACCGGTGTAGTAGTTAAAGAAGGGCAAACCACCCTGCTGAACTCGTTACTGGATGATGCCGCCCAGGATTTGAAAGAGGTGGTGATTCAGGCGGAGGCACGCAGAGAAACTTCAGCCGCATTATTACTGGATCAAAAAAGAAGCAGTTCCATTTCTGACGGAGTTAGTGCTGATTTGATTCGTAAATCGGGTGACGCCACTACCAGTGACGTAATGAAGCGGGTAAGTGGTACCAGCATTCAGGACAATAAATTTGCCATTATACGCGGGTTAAATGACCGTTATAATACGGCTTACATCAACGGAGCGCCATTGCCCAGTTCGGAATCAGACCGTAAAGCGTTTTCGTTTGATATTTTTCCTTCCAACATGTTGGACAACATGGTGATAACCAAAACAGCCTCACCTGATTTACCGGGAGATTTTGCAGGAGGACTCATTACCATCAACACCAAAGACATTCCCGATAAAAAATTTGTTGCGGTTTCTTTGGGAGCCAGTATGCACAGCATTACCACCGGAAAAAAAGGATATACGTATGAAGGTGGTAAAACCGATTGGTTGGGATATGATGACGGAACACGCGCAGTACCCTCAGGATTACCTGCCCGTTTGCAATACGAGAAAGCTGATGCGGCCACCAAATACAACAGCAGTTTAAAGTTTAACGACAACTGGAAAACCCAAACCGTGGGTTCCATTCCCATGAATAATTCCATTCAGTTATCCGGTGGAAACAGTTATAAAGTAGGTAAAAACGATCAGGCCGGTTTTATTATTTCCGGCTCATGGAACAGAAGTTTTAAAAACACTACGGTAGAACGCAATCGTTTTAACAAACCGATGGGGCAGGAAGAAAACCAGTTTGTTACCAACTACACCGACCAAACATATAAAGAAGAGGCACTTGTTGGAATTATGGCTAATGTGGGTTATAAAATTGGTTCCAACCATAAATTTAGTTTCAAAAATGCGTACACCATGAATGGCGAGGATCAAACCATCATGCGTACAGGTAATGATAATTTTTTAGATGCTGATTACTTGCCCAAAGTGGCTAACACCTATTACAATTACCAGCAAAGCAAACTGATGACAAATCAGTTAATCGGTCAACATTTTATTCCTTCAGCTAAAGTGAAAATGAAGTGGGTATTAAATACCAACAACATCAAACGTGATGTGCCCGATTTCAGAAGATTCTCTACCCGTTCTACACTACTGGATGCCAGCACAGGTGAGTACACGCCTTATGCAGCGCAAATAGGGCCGAACATTGACATTACCCAAACAGGTCGTTTTTATTCTTCACTGGAAGAGAAAATTAAAAGCGCCAGTTTTGAAGTACAACGCCCCATTGAATTTTTAAGCGGTAAAAAAGTAAAAACAGAAGCGAAGATTGGTGGTTTTACACAAACCCGCGAACGCGATTTCTCTGCCCGTGTGTTTGGATACAAATTACGTTTTGTTAACAGTCCGGGCAGCCCTTACAACTACCAGCAATTTATTCAAACACCTATGGCAGATATTTTCGGCAAAGATTATTTAGCTGAGGATACACTATATATTGATGAGCGCATTAACCCGCAGGATACCTACAAAGCCAGTTCACGTTTGAACTCAGCTTTTGCCATGTTTGACCAGCGTTTGTTCAGCAGGTTCCGTGCGGTATACGGTGTTAGAATGGAAAAGTACAATCAAAAAATGAGCACACTCGGTCAAGCAGGTGAACCGGTTGAATTGGATACCACCTTTACTGATTTTTTACCCAGTATGAACTTTACCTATGAGTTAAATGAAAAAACCAACCTGCGTTTATCTGCCACCAAAACCTTAGCACGTCCTGAGTTCAGAGAGTTAGCTCCTTTCGCATTTTATGATTTTAATCTGAACACTGTAGTAGCGGGTCGTCCTACATTAAGCAGAACTACCATACAGAATTACGATTTCAGGTATGAATATTTCCCCGGAGAAGGTCAACTGATTTCCGCCTCTTTGTTCTACAAAAAATTTGATAACGCTATCGAAATGGTTTACGAATATCTGGGCAGCGATGCTACCTTAGGTTACACCAGCGATGCCAAAGCAAAAAACTACGGATTTGAAGTGGAGCTGAGAAAGAACTTTGATTTCGTAGATAAACTTGCCGGAACTACCTGGGCCAAAAAGTTCACCATCACTACCAATTATGCCCGCATATTCTCTGAAGTACAATTGGACAAAGCTGTAGCCGGTAAATACGGTACACGTCCGTTGCAAGGTCAGTCGCCTTATATTCTTAACTCCAGCATACAATTCTATGATCCTAAATCAGAATTCTCCGTAGCATTGTTTGTAAACAGAATCGGAAGAAGAATTTATGTGGCCAGAGAAAAGAATGGTTTAGTTCCTGATATGTGGGAAAACCCGAGAACAGTTGTTGACTTCAATATCACCAAAAAGTTCTACAAGAAGTTTGAAGCTAAGCTGGCCATCAGCGACATATTTGCTCAGGATTTAGTATTCTACCAGGATAACAACGACAACAAGAAGTTTGACGATACTCCTAAAACCAGTTATACTGATCCCAACATTACCCAGGCACAAAAAGGTAAGTTAGACAACGTGATCATGCGCTACAAAATGGGCTATACTGTTTCATTCGGTATCAGCTATAAGTTGTAAATAAGATCTCTCTCAACAATAAAAACTGGCGGGGTACGAAAGTGCTTCGCCTTTTTTTCTTAACATTAACTTCATGCCTTTAACATTTAATTAATGAGTTGTTAACGCTGTCGTTAATCAGCAGGGGTAGTTTTGTATCAGATAAATTATAATAGTTTTATGAAGAAAATCAATTTACTCTTGTCGGCCATGTTGCTTTGCACAATGGGTGTTTTGGCGCAAAAGACCAGAACAATCAATGCAGGCGACATTACCACCAACACCACCTGGTACAGCGATACGTTGTACACCATTCAGGGGTATGTGTATGTTAAAAACAATGCAACACTTACCATTCAACCGGGTACCATCATTAAAGGAGACAAAAACTCTAAGGCTACCCTTATCATTACACGCAATGGTAAAATTAATGCCAACGGAACTTCTACCCAACCTATCGTTTTCACTTCTGCTCAAAATGCAGGTTCACGTCAACCCGGTGATTGGGGTGGTATAGTAATATTAGGAAAAGCACGCATTAACCGCCCTACTGATTGCAGCACCTGCCCCGGTTCAACCGTAGCAGCTGGCGAGTCAGGAATTCAAAACGCCATTGAAGGTGATTTGGATAATGCTTCAGGCGATGGTTTGTATGGTGGAACAGATGACAACCACAACTCAGGAACCTTACGTTATGTTCGTATTGAATACGGAGGAGTAGTAATTACCCCCGGAAACGAAATTAACGGTTTAACTATGGGTGGAGTTGGTAAAGCCACACAAATTGACCACATACAAGTTACACAAGCTAACGATGACGGCTTCGAATGGTTTGGCGGAACTGTTGATGCCAAGTACCTTATCTCTAACCGCAACATTGATGATGATTTGGACGTTGACTTTGGTTTCACAGGAAAAGTACAGTTCGCTGTAGTATTACGTGACTCTAACTGGTACGATATCGGATCAGGTCCAACTACCAACGGTTTTGAATCAGACAATGACGGTTCAGGAACAGAAGCTACTCCATATACTGACCCTACTTTCTCTAACATCACTGTAGTTGGTCCGTTAGCTAATGGTAAAAACTTAACCACTTCCAACTCTTTCCAAAACGGAGCACGTATCCGCAGAAATTCTTCAACCTCTATTTTCAACTCCATCTTTATGGGTTGGCCAAGTGCTTTGTTTGTTGACGGAACACGTACCGGACAAAAATTCACCAACGACTCCATGATGTATAAGAACAACGTACTGGCAGGTAACTTAAATGCAGTAAACGCTTCTTCAGCCAACGCATCAGCAGTTCGTACCAAATTAATGGCCAACGGTTGTGATACTCCTACCACTGCAGCAGGTGTGTTAAATGCTCCGTTTGATTATAACAATCCTGATTTTACAACAGCCAACAGCTCTATAGCTGCTTCCGGTGCTTCATTCAGCGGTGCACGTATCAGCGATGCTTTCTTTACACCAACTACCTACCGTGGTGCTATGGGTACTGACGACTGGACCAAATGCTGGTGTAATTTCAACCCGCAAAATACCAACTACAACAACGGCCCTATCAACAACGGATTTGCTTACAATGCCGGAAACGATACCACTATTTGTTCAGGTAAAACTGTAACCATTGGTCAGTCACTTACCGGTGCTTACAAATATTCATGGGCTCCTTCTACAGGATTATCAGCAGCTAATGTTGCCCGCCCTGTTGCTTCACCTGCAACTTCAGTAACTTACGTAGTAACCGTAACTGATACCGTAACCGGATGTTCTATTATGGACAGTGTTCGTTTCACAGTTAATCCTACTCCGGTAGCTAACTTTACTTTCACTAACGGAGCCAATGGTTTAGTAACTTTCACCAATACTTCTACCGGTGCTACTGTTTACAGCTGGACTTTCGGAGACGGTAACAACTCTAACTCTTCATCTACTACAGTTACCAATACTTACTCTGCCAACGGTGTGTTCAATGTAAAATTAACCGCTACTGCCGGTGCATGTTCAAGCAACATTACTAAACCGGTAAATGTAACAGGTATCGCTGCTCCTATTAAATCGGTTGTGGGAGATATACTTGCTAACACCACCTGGTCAAAAGATACCATTTACATTTTGAACGGATATGTGTACGTAAAAAACAACGCTACCTTAACCATTGAAGCAGGTACCTTGATTAAAGGTGATGCCAACAACAAAGGTTCTTTAATCATTACCCGTAATGGTAAAATAAGCGCCAACGGAACCCGTAACATGCCTATCGTGTTTACTTCGAACAAAGCAGCAGGCTCACGTCAGCCCGGTGATTGGGGTGGAGTAATAATTTTAGGTAAAGCAAAAATCAACCGCCCTACAGATTGCAGCACCTGCCCAGGTTCTACCGTAGCAGCAGGCGAAGCAGGAATTCAAAATGCTGTTGAAGGTGATTTGGATAATGCATCGGGTGATGGTTTATATGGTGGTAACGATGATAACCACAACTCAGGTACTTTCCGTTATGTACGTTTGGAATACGGAGGCGTAGTAATTACCCCCGGAAACGAAATCAACGGTTTAACCATGGGTGGTTTAGGTAAAGCAACACAAATTGATCACATACAGGTTACCCAAGCCAACGATGACGGCTTCGAATGGTTTGGCGGAAACGTAGATGCAAAATACCTTATCTCAAACCGCAACATTGATGATGATTTGGATGTTGACTTCGGTTTCACCGGAAAAGTACAATTCGCAGTAGTATTACGTGACTCTAACTGGTACGATATCGGATCAGGTCCAACAACCAACGGTTTTGAATCAGACAATGACGGTTCAGGAACAGAAGCCAGCCCATACACCGACCCAACTTTCTCTAACATCACCGTAGTTGGTCCGTTAGCTAACGGTAAAAACTTAACCACTTCCAACTCATTCCAAAACGGAGCTCGTATCCGCAGAAATTCTTCTACTTCAATATTCAACTCCATCTTTATGGGATGGCCAAGTGCTTTGTTTGTTGACGGTTCACGTACCGGACAAAAATTCACCAACGACTCGATGATGTTTAAAAACAACGTACTGGCTGGTAACTTAAATGCAGTGAATTCTTCTTCAGCCAACGCATCAGCAGTACGTACCAAAATAATGACCAACGGTTGTGATACCGCAGTATCTGCCGCAGGTGTATTGGGTTCACCATTCAACTATACCGAGCCTGATTTCAAACCGGTGAACAGTTCAGTAGCACTTACCGGAGCTTCATTTACCGGCACACGCATCAACGATCCTTTCTTCAGCACTACCACGTATCGCGGTGCTTTCGGAGCCAACGACAACTGGAGCGACTGCTGGTCAAACTTCAATCCACAGGCAACAGATTACTCTTCAGCTCCTGTTAAATACAATCCTGCAGTAGCCAACTTCAACTACACACAAACCACCAATACCTTATCAGTGCAGTTCAACAACAACACTGTGGGTGGTAAAATGTACATGTGGGATTTTGGAGTAAGCAGTTCAACAACTGATACCTCTACAGCCATGAATCCAACGTTCACTTTCCCTGTTGCCGGTACGTATGTGGTTACCTTAACAGCTAAAGCACCTTGCGGAGACAGCACAGTTACGTTGCAAGTTATGGTTCAGCCAAGCAGCACCAACGAAATTCTGAAAGCCAACAGCGTAAAACTTTATCCTAACCCTACCAAAGGTATTGCTACCCTTGCGTTTGAATTGAATAAAGAAGAAGAAGTAGCCATCAGCCTTTTCGACATCAGCGGAAGAGAAGTAATCTCCTTAGGCAAACAGCTGATGAACAGTGGCAGCAACGCCATCACTTTTGATGCCTCAGCTTTAACTCCGGGTGTTTATTTCACCAATATTTCCAGCGATAAATTTAACAAAACCTACCGTTTGGTTATTGTTAAGTAAATCATCTGTTTAACTCTCTAAAGAGCGGCCACGAATTTCGTGGCCGCTCTTTTTATTTAATCGCGGCATTCCATCAGCAGCAAATCACCTTCAGTATAGGTAATGCTTACACTGCCGTCTGCTGCGGCTTCATTGCTGTTGCCGGTGCGGTAACCCAGGGTTAGTTCTTCATTGTTCAGGTTGTATTTTAAACCGCTGGTGGTAATGCCCTTTACGGTGCCTACTGGTATAAGTGATACGGGTGTGCCTTTCGAAAACCATTTGGTGTAGGTATTTGGGCAACGGTATATGCGGGAATAATCATCCAGCATCACCAGGTTAATGTCATTTTTATACCGCACAATATTGGTCATGTTGGTAATGGAATGGTCAGCACGTTTACCGGTGGCCCAAATAATGTTGGCTGCTTTTGCCCCCCGGTTAATCAAATAGTCAATGGCTTTTTCCAAATCTGTTTTATTCTGGTCGGGGGTATGAACTATCTCAACGGGCTGTTGGTGCTTCAAAAGTTCTTCCCGGTCTTCTTTGTGGTCAAAGTCGCCCAGCAGCACATCGATCTTTAAACCCAGCTCCAAAACCCGGTGTACGGCCCCGTCAAGCACCACTACCAGCGGGCTCCACTCCAGCAATTGCCCCAGTAACTCAGCACTGCATTCCTCTCCGTGGGCTATAATTAAGGCAGGTTCCTGTAATTCTTTAACGAAATGATGTGACGACATTTAATATTTTTTTTACATTGCGGTTCAGTTTACAATTATCGTGAATATCATCCATACTAAAGAAACCGGTCACGTTTACAGCCAAGCCTGGCGTTTTGCGTCCATACTATTAATTGTGCTGCCCTTTTTTCTGCTGCAGGATGTGCTGTGGCTGGCCGCTATTATCGCCTTTTTGGGGCTTATTGTGTACGATGCCACCACCGGCATTCAGGTGAACTTTGAAAACAGGGAGTATAAACTGTACACCAACGTATTCGGACTCATTTTCGGGCGTTGGCAAAAAATTAAGAAGGAACAGCACCTGCTGGTTACCTACTTGTACCGAAAAAAGACCCGCAAAGCCAAATCCATGCCCGAGGATCCGCTTTCTTTACGCGACATGGAGTTTTATGTACACGTAACCGATGAACACACCAAACCCCTCAAAGTAATTTACACCTGTTTTGAAGAACAGGAAGCCATTGACTTTGCCATGTCGGCTGCGGAACAAATGGATTTAGAAGTGTGGGATTATTACTACAACGACAAACGTAAACTACGCTCCATTGGCGACCCGCCCAGGTTTGTGGAGGAGGATTGATAAGGGTAGAAATTATTAGTGGTTTGGCGGGGAAGTCAACCACGGACAGAGATACCTTGTTGGTTGATTGCAATTTTTATTCTTCTGTTTGGTTTATTATCCAATTTGTCCAACCAATAATTGTAGATGCACGTCTGAAATATGTAGAGTCAGAACCAACATTATGTAATTTGTAACGCTTCATGATTTCAACAATTACTCCTTTGTCTGGTATTTCTCCATTGTCAAGATGAAGTTTTAGAGTTTCCTTAAATACTTTGTGCGAAACAATTAGTTTTACAAATTCTTTTTGTCTGTCTATAATATTTAGACCGAAAACCTGTTTTCCTTTTCTTGTTAAGAAACAACCTGTTTGTCCTGTCAAGGGATCTCTTCCTGTGTCAATAAGTCCTAAGTATTTTCCTGCATTGGAATAATAGTCTGTTTGTCTTGTGTCAAAGTCATAGTTTTGGGTAATTTCTTCTTTTGTGATAAATTCTTTTTGTTTCAGAAGTTCACAAAGATTTATTACTCTTTCAAAACTATCAGCTTGTGGAAAAGGAATTTCAGGTTCTTTTGTTGTTTTTGTCTCGTCTATAATTTGCGATAATGCTTCAAGGTTAAAACTCCCTTCCTGGACAACATATTTTCTATGTTTTACAAGAACAAGTGAATTGTAATGATTGACATTTGAAAACGAATATTCTCGTAAATGAAAAACTCCATTTGAATAAGTCAAAAATATTGGACGAACCTGTTTTTTAATTTTACCACTCCATAGTTTAAATGGATAGTAAAGTTGTCTAACAAGAAAATCATCTGAAATATAGTTTTTGGCTTCAATGAGGTTGAGAGAATTGTCGCCCTCATATCCTCCGTCTATTTCCACTTGAGAATTACCAACATTCACATTAAATAGTCCTTTCGGGGAGTTGATGCCAAATTTGAACGAAGATGAACTCATCCGTCCGCTAACCGTTGGTAATAAATTATCTTCTTCTGTAAAGTTGTGTAAAATTTTTGCAACGAAGGCACAGTTAATAGCAGTCGCTTCACTTGTTATTTCACGATAATCAATGCTTTCTAAAAATGTTGGAAACTCAATAGACGTAACCTCGATCTCGTCTGTATTGAAACTAAAAAAAGTTTCAAACTCTCCAATAACATAGCCACCTCTTGACGTTGGAAGAATTGAAAGTTTGTGGTCTGCAAAAAGTTTAGGAAGTTGAGATTTATGATCAAATTTTGTCATTAATCTTGCTTCACGAAACTCATTAATTTTTGTTGCTGTAATCTCAATATGACCGTCTTTCAAAATCCTATCAAGGATTTTGTGCTTTTCAAATATTTCCCCCCAAGCTATATCATTTTTAGAATTACTCATAGTTTCTGATTAGGACTTCATCAATTTCGCCTCTATCTGCTCCGTTTGAATTGATTGCACGATTTGCTTTTACTGTTTTTATTTTATAATTCTCGTATTGATCTTTTATTAATGGTGCCGAAGAATTTGAAAGTAAGAATTTAGCGCCAAGCTCATTTAATTGGTCACAAAATTCTCGTAATCTGATTTGGTCAAAAATATTCCAACCACCTTGGATATATCCTGTGAAATTTGAACTTTCTGAAATTGGATGATAAGGTGGGTCTAAATAAACAAATGAGTTTTCATTTATTTCGGTCAAAACATCTGCATAATCTCCACTTCTAAATAAAATATTGTTTGAATTCAAATATTTATTTACAGCTTTGAGAGTAGGTTCATTAACGATGTTAGGATTTTTATAACGACCAAAAGGAGCATTAAATTCTCCTGCGTTGTTTACTCGGTAAAGTCCATTAAAGCAAGTTTTGTTTAGATAGATAACTCGTGAAGCCCTTTCCACAGAGGTTAATTTTTTGAACTCTTCTGTTCTGTCTAAACTACGGATTTGATAGAAATAATCAGGATTATTTTCGTGTTTTTTTAAATCGGTAATTAATTCTGACAGATTGTTTTTGATTGTTTCATAAACATTAACAAGTTCAATATTAAAGTCATTTATAACCGCATTTTTAGGCTGTAAATGAAAAAGTACAGCACCTCCACCAATAAATGGCTCGATGTAATTAAGTTCTTTGATGTTTTTTGGCAACAATTCAACAATTGAGGGCATAAGTTGTCTTTTGCCTCCAACCCATTTTAGAAACGGTGCTACTAATTTGTTGGTTTTTGCCATTCTATGCTTTTCTTATTGCTAAATAGGTTAGTCCGCAAGTTAATATTTTTTGGTCAATTCGTCCAAATTTTGGTGCGTGTTTGTTTTATGCAGAATGTTGGTTTAAACTATCGCAAACCTCTTGTTACTTGCGCCCAACTGACTGTTCGAAGATAGTCAACGAATGGTTTGCAGTGAACTTTATTAGATGAGTTGATTGTTGTCATAATAGAAGTGTCCAATTATTTTTTCTTTACGTCACCCAACAAGTTTGCAATTAATGCTACAATACCAACAACAACCACTGTTCCAACAGCAACCTTTGCTACATCTTCAATTGTAATTCCATTTTGTGCTTGTGGCAGGTTACGTTTCAAATGTATTCTAGATTTAACTGCAAATGGAAGTTTCCATGCAACAGCATCTGTAATTCTAATTTCTGGTTGTTGTATGTCTTTTGTCAAGTCGTAGGCTGGCTTGAATGCGTCATGAATGTTTATCACTGGCTTGTCAGTGTTGTTTACTATTCTTTTGATTGCACTTAAAAGGTTTGTAGAAAAATATCCACCGCTGCCGTCAAGATTTTCTGTTGCGTTTTGCCATTTTTGTGAAGCGTACATTAATACTCGTCCTTCCTTACAATTATTCAAGTAGCTATTGAAAATACTTCTCGCATCATCTGGATAAGTATTATCAAAAGAAATTTCGCCAAGTCCACTAATCCCAGCGTCTGCACTAAAGTATTCAGAATAGCCACGGCAAGCATCAATAATTGTAATTTGTCGTTTGCAGCGATTTGCAAAGTCAGAGACAAGGGGCGTTTCACTTGAGTTAATATTAACTCTTACGTTACCAAATCTGTCTGTAAAACCGTGTCCCGAATAATAAACAAAAGCGAAGTCACAACTAATTAAATTATTTAAGTGTTTTTCAACGTCAGAATAATTAGGGTCAAAAGATGGCAGTTCTATAATTTCAATTTTGTCTTTCCAACTACCACCATTAGCAGAAATCAGAAAGTTTTTCATGTTTTTTATGTCCATTTCAACACCACTTAAATATGGAGTCCCGGGGCTGCCTATTAAAATTGCTTTTCTATTCATGTTTGTTTTGTGTGTACTCGCTTTTACAATTGTGCCTAACTGCCTAAGTAAACTGTAACCTTAGTATATACCTAATGTATGAAAGTATACGAAGGTTTCCTTCTTTTTGTTTCAAATAAAGTGTGTGGGGTATTGCAGTCATACAGGTTAATTTTCACGTAAAAATAACCTGTGGGCAGCACATTTGCAAATGTACTTTTAAATAGGTTTCCTTATTTTTTGGAGTAAACGCTAGAGATTACTTCACCATGGCACAGCACTAAACTGCCAGTGCTTTGTCCAAGCCCTGGTTTTGTTATTTAGTCTTCAGCCAGCTGTTTCTGCAGGTTTTCAAATTTTGCGATTAACTCATTTGCTTTTTTACGCTGCTTTTGTATTGATTTTGGCCTTAGGTAAAACCAATTAAAGGCAAACCAGGCCATGGTAATTCCGTAGGTAGATGTAATACTTAAAAACGTTTTAGGTACGTATTCATACATATACAGGAGTACACCACAGGAAAGTAAAACAAAGTATACATTCATCATGGTGGTTTGCATAAACAGTTCCTTTTGGCGTATAGTTTTTAATTGAACCAGGTAGTCATTCAGGTTTACATGATCCTTTACCTTTTTTAAATGAGGCAACATACTGGTTTGAGCCAAAACTATAGTTGTAATGGCTAAAATAGTTAAGCAAATACCAATATTGGTACTGAGTAATTGAGGTTTGTTGTAATACCAGATAGCGGTAATTAAAATACCTGTTGTGAGTAAGACAATATTGAGTAAAATGGTTTTAATAAGAAGTTGTCTTTTGGCTTTATTGGCTAAAGTGTATACTTCTCTCCAATCAGGCGGGTTGCCCGTTTTCTGTTGCCACAAATCTTTAAGTTCAAAGTTATTGCTCATACCGATTAAATTTTTGTGTTAATTTTTCTTTAATCCGGTGTATTTTAACCCTTACATTGGCTTCTGAGAGCCCTACAATCAAAGCAATTTCAGCTTGTTTTACGTTTTCGAGTTCTAAGGAGATAACAATACGGTCTATTTCCTCAAGTTCAGCAATTGATTTGTACAGAAAAGCAATTTTCCCTTCCACATCCTGTTTTTGTTCTTCAACAATTTCAACCGGAAGAGAAGACTTGATGAATTTGCTGTTTCTTTCCATTTGTCTTAAACAATGGTTCACGGCTATTCTATATATCCAGGTTCCTATTGACGATTGATTTTTGAAGTTTGAAAGTTGTTGATATATGGAAATAAAGGTTTCCTGAGTAATGTCTTTTGCCCATTCATGGTCATTGACATATCCCATACAAATACGATATACCTTTTGCCAGTACTCCCTGTAAATATCTTCAAACCTCATGGGTTGCCATTACCTTAGTGTACAAACATTTTTACCACCTCAATAAACAGTGTTTGTTGATCAATAAAAACATTGTGAGAGCAGTTATCCAGGTAGGTTACATTTTTTGCCCCGATTAACAGTTTCAAACTTTCAATCTGAGCTGTTGAATACAGTCCGTCATCTTTACCATATATACCACAGATGGGCAAATTCAGTTTCACCATGTTTTTTAGGTTATTGGTGAGGTCAATGCCGGTATATTTTTCATTTACCCAAAAGCCCTGCGGGGCTTCAAATGTCATTTTAGAGCCATACTTTTTAACTACAGAATCTGATCGGAGAGTGCTGTAAATAGTTTTGGCTTCATCCGTTGTTTGTTTAGGAAAGTAAAAACCATTTTGCATGGCATGTCCAAAACAGTAGGAGCTGTATTCAATAGAGCTTTTGTCCATATTCTCCATCATGGCTATATAACCTAAGTTGGTTTTATCGCCTTTAGCTTCATACAACTGCTTACTTGATTGTATAATGGTTTTAAACGTTTCCTGTAAAGCTACCGGTGCTCCGATAAGCACTATCTTATTTACTTTTTCAGGATATTTTTCAGCAAACAAAGTTGCCAGTACACCACCAAAACTATGACCCAAAAGTGTAACCTTTGTTACCTTCATTTCTTTCAGAATGGAATTTATATCATCAAAAGATTGTTGAAAGGTGAACTTGGCGCTGGTGTCAACCGACCGTCCTTCTCCACGTCTGTCGTAAATTATAACATAAAAACCACTTTTGGATAATCTGTCGGCAGTAGATTGTTCAAAGTTAACGGCATTATAACCCGGGCCACCGTGCAGGAACAATAAAGGTTTGTCTTTGGGGTTGCCAAATGTCTTAATGTAAAGTGATTGCGCGTTTACAGCAAGCGCGGTAAAGATAATGGTAACAATAGTTAAGATTGATTTCATGGTATCTTGTTTTATTTATAGCCGTTTAGATACGCGGAAATCAAAAATGTTACAAAGTTTGCTGGATATTTTTATTTCTGGTTAGTGGTTTGTTGGTTAATAGGGTTGAAATGGATTGAGTAGGCCAATGCCAATAAAGGACAGATTCTTATTAATTAAGGGCAAATGAATTGCCTTCACACAGCATATAAGTCCCTTTAGGTAATTTAAGGACTTTGCCATTTTTTAATACAATCTCAAAGTCGTTAAAATGTGCCAGAGAATTTTCATTGTGCACTTCGCAGAATAAGTCATCCTGGGTAATATTTTTAGGTACCGCAACTAAACTTATAATGTCTTTTACTCTAGTACTAGTATTTGTAACCGTATTGTCATTTAGATTTTGTTTAGCAGATCTGATATAAACTACTGATTTTTTCTTTTGAGGGCAATAAAATTCGCTAGGCTTATCATTATTGTCAGCTGATTTAAGACTAATTTGAACTATTGAATCAAAAACATCAATCAATTTTGAGTTTTTTAAGTCGATTAAATAATAGTTTTTGCGCACCTTTTCAAAATTGAAAGTCACCTTCTCTTTAGTTCTTGTCAAATTTCCGGTGCATCCTACTACAGTAAATTCATCATTTGTCGGACCTGTTGCTTGCGTGATGGTACTCAGTCTAATGTTGTTTGATGTATCAATATTTAACTTATAACCACTGCCGTCAAAAGCTCTTTTGTTCATTAAGAATGATGAAACGGAGTTGGGTAATAATGGTTTATTTGAGAATGAAATTGACTCATCATTTTTGAGCAAATAAGCATTAAGGCCCTTTTTTGATATGCTAAAACCTAAAGTTGAGAAGGCAATGAAACATACAACTAGAAGTTTTGAATTTTTCATATGTACAGGGTGTTTGAATTATAGTTCTTAACTCGCTATAAACTTTCAAATATATCCAAGCAAGAAAGTATAAAAAAGGTACTCTTTTGTTTGTTTCAAACAATGGGTGTTGGGTATTGCAGTCATTCAGGTATATTTACACGTAAAAATAACCTGTTAATAGCACAATTGCAAATGCAATGGCTAAACAAGGGATTGCTAACAGCAGATGTTTATAGCCGTGTGTATCGATGCAGAGAGTATAAATGTTTAGCAAAAGAATATTCTTTCCGGTTGTTGGGCGAGGATTCCAACAACAAGCAAAAACCGTGTGCGTTATGGTTTTTAGCTAAAGTGAATAATTCCGATTGTGTTAGTCAGTGATAGCTATTTTTTGAGTTGCAATAATTTTGTTCCCTTGAGTTAATCGAATAAAATACACACCACAAGGAAGATTATCACGATATAAAGTAATAGCATTTCCTTTCAGGTTTTGCATTTCTTTTACTTTCTGTCCCAGTTGGTTTTCCAGAGTAAGAGATGCACCGTTAAGAGGAA
>JAGPCK010000023.1 GCA_018058135.1 Bacteroidia bacterium
AGTTGGCCTGAAAGGCAGGGCGGTTTTCTTTGCTGATGAGGCTTTGTGCTGCGGGTACACTCTTACTTGCATCCAGTACATGCACTACCGGACCACTGTAATTCTGATCAATTTTAACCGCTGTATGAACTCGAGAAGTGGTAGCTCCGCCAATCAGCAACGGAATATCCATTCCCAGCCGTTCCATTTCTTTAGCTACGTGAACCATCTCATCTAAACTGGGAGTAATTAAACCACTCAGGCCAATTACGTCTGCTTTTTCAGCTTTGGCACGTTCCAGTATTTTATCAGCAGGTACCATTACGCCCATATCAACAATTTCAAAGTTGTTACAAGCCAGTACTACGCCAACAATGTTCTTTCCTATATCGTGCACATCACCTTTTACGGTAGCCAGTAAAATTTTTCCTTGTCCGCCACCTGCTGCTGCTCCGGCTAAGCGTTTTTCTTCTTCCAGGTAAGGTGTTAAATAGGCTACAGATTTTTTCATAACCCGCGCACTTTTTACTACCTGAGGAAGGAACATTTTTCCTTGTCCGAACAAGTCACCCACTATGTTCATACCAGCCATCAGTGGACCTTCAATTACATTAAGTGGCTTGCCGTATTTTTTACGGGCCTCTTCAGTATCTTCATCAATGTACTCTACTATACCTTTTACCAAAGCATGACTCAGACGTTCCTCAATTGTGCCTTTGCGCCATTCTTCATCAATTACTTTTTCTTTGCCTTTACCTTTTACTTTCTCTGCATACTCCAGTAGTTTTTCTGTGGCATCATCCTTTCTGTCCAGCAACACATCCTCTACATACTCCAGTAGTTCTTTGTCAATTTCATCGTATACTTCTAACTGGCTGGGGTTAACAATACCCATATCCATACCGTGTTTAATGGCGTGGTACAAAAATGCCGAGTGCATGGCTTCACGCACTTTATCGTTACCTCGGAAAGAGAAAGAAACATTCGACACACCTCCGCTTATTTTTGCACCGGGCAGGTTTTCCTTAATCCATTTGGTTGCTTTGAAAAAGTCAATAGCATTTTGACGGTGCTCTTCCATCCCTGTTGCTACGGGGAATATGTTGGGGTCAAAGATGATGTCACTTGCCGGGAAGTGAACTTTTTCAGTTAATATTTTGTAAGCACGTTCAGCAATTTCAATTCTGCGTTGGTAGTTATCGGCTTGTCCTACTTCATCAAACAGCATTACTATAACAGCTGCACCAAAACGTTTTACAATCCTGGCTTGGCGGATAAACTCTTCTTCTCCGCCTTTCATGGAAATAGAATTCACCACGCATTTGCCCTGTACGCATTTTAATCCGGCTTCAATAATTTCCCATTTACTGGAGTCAATCATAACCGGAACACGGGCAATATCGGGCTCAGCCATAACAAGGTGAAGGAAACGGGTCATGGCTTCTGCGCCATCAATCATTCCCTCATCCATATTGATATCTATAATCTGTGCACCACCCTGCACCTGTTCTCTGGCAACATCTAGCGCTTCATCAAAATTCCCCTCTTTAATCAATCGAAGAAATTTCTTTGAACCAGTAACGTTGGTGCGTTCTCCAACATTAATGAAATTGGAACCTTCAAAAATGACTAGAGGTTCGAGTCCAGACAGCCGGAGTGTATAGTTTTGAGCAGTATTGGTCATAGAAATTTTATGAAATTAAACGTGGTAAACAGCAGAGAGTTTTTCAAAAAGTTCTTCAGGTTTAAACGGTTTGGTGATAACATCATTTATGCCTGCAGTTTTAGCATTCTCCTGAGTGTCGGAAGAGGCGTCTGCTGTAAGCGCAAAAATAGGGGTGGTGGTATTAAATTTTCGTATTTCAACAGAGGCTTCAATCCCGTTCATTACGGGCATAAACATGTCCATCAAAATAACATCATAAGTTCCTTCTTTGCATTTATCAACAGCTTCTCTGCCGTTCTTGGCCACGTCTGTTATCACACCCCAGCGCTGTACAAATTTGGTAAGCACCAGTATGTTCATGTTATCATCTTCAGCAATAAGCATACGTAAACCGTTCAGGTCGTTTTTTACTTCACTCATATTATCTTCTCGTCAGTAAAATGCATTAAGAATTTGAAACTACAACAGATTCAATTTTTCGCGGTTGATATTTTGCAGCCATCTCAGCTATTGCTTTAATGTGATCGGGAGTTGTTCCGCAGCAGCCCCCCAAAATGTTTACCAATCCTTCTTTGCAAAATTCTTCTACTTGTTTGGCCATGGCAGCCGGACTTTCATCATATTGTCCCATTTCATTTGGTAAGCCTGCATTAGGATATGCACTTACATAATACGGGGAGTTGGCCGACATGGTTTGTAGATAAGGCCTTAAGGCGCTTGCTCCCAAAGCACAGTTTAATCCGATACTTAGTAGCGGCATGTGCTGCATGCTGATGAGAAAAGCTTCTGTAGTTTGTCCGGATAATGTTCTTCCGGATGCATCGGTTATGGTTCCGCTCACCATCACGGGAATTGATTTACCGGTTTCATCAAACAACTCATCAATAGCAAATAAGGCAGCTTTGGCATTTAATGTGTCGAAAATAGTTTCTACCAGCAGCACATCAACACCACCCTCTATTAATTTCTGAGCCTGTTGTTTATAAGCAACTACTAAGGCATCAAATGTAATGGCACGATAGCCGGGGTCGTTTACATCAGGAGAAAGTGAGGCAGTTCGGTTAGTGGGGCCCATGGCTCCGGCTACATATCGTGGTTTATCAGGTGTAAGTGCAGTAATCTCATCCGCCACTTCGCGCGCAATCTTTGCTGAGAAAAAGTTGATATCATCCACCATGTGTTCCAGATGATAATCTGCCTGAGCAATGGTGGTACCGCTGAAAGTATTCGTTTCAATAATGTCTGCCCCGGCTTCCAGGTATTGCTTGTGGATAGCTTTGATTACATCAGGACGTGTAACGGAGAGTAAATCGTTATTTCCTTTTAATGATTGTGGATGGTCTTTCAACTGCTCGTTTCTGAAATCATTTTCTTCCAGTTGATACCGCTGAATCATGGTTCCCATGGCGCCATCCAGTATAAGGATACGCTTTTGAATAATGTCTTTTATATCGGGTTTTGTCATTGCCTTTTTATTTTCTTATCGCGATTGACTTCGTGACAGCAGGCAGTTAAAAGTATAACTGCTCATCTGTATACGAAACAGTAATTTCGTATTAGGAGTTGGCACCCGTCACTTGCCGGGTTGCCAAGACTTCACAGGGCCTATTCCCTCTGTCTTTCTTGATAAGCGTGGCAAATATAAGTTAATGCCATATACTTTGTTACCACATTCTCAAATTGGGCCATTTTTTTCAGCCTTTTCATTCGCCCAACGAGTTTTATCCCAAAATAGTTCATTTACGGACGCTTGTATCCCGTAATGGGCCTGTTATTTTTGGCAATGAGATAAAAAAAACTGATTTTCAGTAAATTGCTGTTTGGCACAACTATTTCTATATTATTGCCAGCAGACAGATAGGTTTTTCATAGTTTAGTTAGCCCCGGGATTCGCAAGATTTCCGGGGTTTCTTTTTATATGTTACGCAAAAAGCAGATTACAACCTCTGATATCACTGTTGTCAAGTCTGCCGCTCACCTCAAAACCATTGGTGTGTATATGTCCTATATCATCTGTAGCAATAAAAGCACAAGAGTCTACATTGGCCAAATCAATAATGTTGATGGCACCTGATGCACCACTTTCAAGGCAGATGTCAAAAGGGTCGTTGGTATTTCTAACCAGTATTTTCATCCAAGGCGGAGTATGGAAAAGTGAATCGCTCCCTGAGTACGCCTGACTTAATAACTCAGTCATTCCGTATTCAGAGATAATTGCAGCTGGTTGTAACCTTGTTTGAAGAATATGGTGCAGTTCATTGCGTGTTATTTCTTTTCTGCGCCCCTTCATACCTCCGGTTTCAATAATAATTGTATTGTCGAGGTGAAGTTTGGTTTGGTCAGTTATGTTAAGCAATGCATAAGTCACACCCCATAAAAGCAGTTTTTTTTCTTCTGTCCGGGCTTTTTCCTGCAAATAAGTTAGGTGATTAATGAGTTGTTCGTCTAAAGGATAGAACCTGCTATCGCTGTGTTTACTTTGTCTTACCAGGTGTTCTACCATATAAATGAGTGATGATCCCTGCCGTTCCATGTAGGAGGGAAGCACTGCACAGAAAATAAAATCATCCGGTTTACCAATAAAGCGGTTAAAACTATTAATAAAAGATTTAATGTACAGATGGATTGATTTTATTCGGTGATAACTTTGTCCTGTGCTGGTTGTAGAACTGCTGCTGAATATAATTTCAGGTTCAAATATTCCCGTTTGTACCTGTTGCGTCTTAAAGAACTGAACAGGCAGAAAAGGTATATCCTGAATATGTTTTACAGAAGATGCATCTTTCCCTAATAAAGAAATGTACTGGCGGTAAACAGGGTTATGAATAGCCTGATGCTGAAATAAAAGAAGGGCATAATCGTTAAAATCGAAGCCGGAGGATGAAAATAGCTCATCAATGAATCTGTCACGGTTAAACATTATCTTTGCAAAAGTAATATGAAGAATTGTACTTTCTTTTTAATTTCATTGCTGATGCTTCTGTTGTTTTCCTGCAGAGACAGGGAGTCATTACCTGTTGTGCCGGAAATCAGTTTTAAAAGCTACAGTAAAGTAACGAATGCGGCAGGAAAGGATTCGTTGATACGGATTAGTTTTAATTACCTTGACGGTGACGGAGATTTGGGTTTATCTGCTCGTGATACTTTTCCTCCGTTTCATTACACCGCTACCAATAAGTTTTATTACAATATCTTCATTGATTACCTGGAGAAAAAAGGAGGCATATTTGTACCGGTGACGGTACCTTTTACAAATGATACCATACGTTTCTTGTATCGAATGGATGTGATTACACCAACCGGAAAAAACAAAGCAATTAAGGGTGATATTACAATGGATATTGACTTATCTCCTTATCCTGTTAAGCCAGATACTATTCAATTTAAGGTTCAGATAGCCGACAGGCAATTACACCTGAGCAATAACACAGAATCTCCGCAGATTAATATGAATTACTAAGCACTGAAAAGACTTCTCAGCGCTTTCGATAGACTGAAGGGTACTAAAAATCTTCTTCTTCGTCTTCTTCTTCAAAGTCGTCATCAAAATCATCTTCCACGTCAAGATCTAAATCCAGATCATCGTCTGAATCTTCTTCGTCTTCATCAGGTGCAAAAAAGTTCTTCTTCACGTACTTCGTTTCTTTTTGAGTACCTGGTGTGGGTTTTAAAGATGGTTTCTTTTTAACCTCTGTTTTTTCTTTGGTGTTTTTTATAGCTTTTTTCATCTTAAGTTGTAACGAGAGAAGCTTTAAACAAATTTAAAAGTTTTATTAATTAAAAAATCAAATCAGAAATATTTTTTTTAAAATTTTTCTGAGGCGAAATTTATGTCGGCAATTTGTAATTCCAAACGATGAGTTAAAATACTTTACTGAAATAATTCACATGCTGTCCTGAAAGTGTTACAGTGTGCATTTACAATATCACCGATTCGGGGAGAATAACCACCACCCATCGAGGTTACAATTGGAACTGAATGTTGCACTGCAAGGTTAAAAACCAGTCGGTCGCGTTCTATGCATTCTTCAGTGGTAAGAAGAAGTTTGCCATATTTATCTGTAGCAAGCACGTCTACACCGGAGTTATAAAATATAAAGTCGGGGGAGAAGAGTTTCATTATTTTGCTGAGTTGTTCGGCTAATATCTGCAGGTACTTTTCTCCTGAAGTGTTTGTGGCCAGTTCGATGTCCAGGTCAGAGGTTTCTTTTCGCAACGGGTAATTTTCCTTTCCGTGCATACTAAAAGTGAATACGCGAGGTTCGTTCGAAAATATTTCAGCAGTACCGTTTCCCTGATGAACGTCTAAGTCTACAATTAAAACACGTTTTGCCCATTGCTGGTGCAGCAGGTAGTTAGCGGCAACTGCATTGTCATTCAATAAGCAGAAGCCTTCACCTTTGTTGGTAAAAGCGTGGTGTGTGCCACCGGCTATGTTTAATGCAGCTCCGTTTTTTATGGCATATTCAGCACATGTTATTGTTCCCTGCACCAGAACAAATTCTCTTTTTACCAGTTCGTTTGTTAATGGGAAACCTACAGCCCTTATTTCCTTTTCACTCAACGCTAATTGTAACAGTTTTTCTACATACGCTGGGGAGTGGGTAAGTAAAACAGTTTTCAGGTTAGCTTCTTCCGGCTCGAAGAATTGCTCCGGAGTTACCACGTTTTCCCTCAATAGTTGTTCATGCAGCAACTCGTACTTGGCCATAGGGAAACGATGGCCTTCAGGCAATGGTAAGGTATAGAGATTACTCCAGGCAATGTGAATCATATTTAATTGATGTCCGAATTACCTCAATTGTTTGTTTAGAATTATTCTAATTATTGGCTATTTTGCACTGCAACATTTGCAGAATGTTATATATTTACCCCAAAAACAATACTACGTGAAATTAGCAGTACTCAAAGAAACACGGGCCAATGAGCCGCGTGTGGCACTTACACCCTCAGTGGTGCAAAGTTTCGTAAAAGCCGGATTTGAAGTTACGGTAGAATCGGAAGCGGGCATGGCCTCTTCATATTCTGATGAGGCTTATGTTAAGGCAGGAGCGAAAATAGCTTCTTCAGTAGCTGATTTGTACAACAATGCACAAGTGGTTATAAAAATGAGCCCGCCTCAGGAGAATGAGGTGCAGCAACTACCACAAGGATGTTCACTAATATCGCTGATTTACGGAAGTATGAACGCGGCATTGGTGCAACAGCTTAACCAAAAACAAATATCAGTATTTGCTATGGATGCCATTCCGCGTATTTCGCGTGCACAAAATATGGATGCTTTAAGCTCACAAAGCAATCTGGCAGGTTACAAAGCGGTATTACTTGGTGCAAACCACATGCAGAAAATATTTCCGTTGATGATGACAGCTGCCGGAACTATAACTCCTTCACGTGTGCTCATCTTTGGTGCAGGTGTGGCAGGGTTACAAGCTGTTGCTACCGCGAAGCGTTTGGGTGCTATTGTGGAGGTAACTGATGTTCGTCCGGAGACAAAGGAACAGGTGGAATCATTAGGCGGTAAATTTATTGAAGTAAAATCTGATGACGCTGTTAAAGTAGAAGGCGGATACGCCAAAGAAGTTTCTGCCGAATATTTACAGAAACAAAAAGAAGCCGTGAACAAATCATTGTTTCAGGCCGATCTTGTTATCACAACAGCCTTGGTTATGGGTAAAAAAGCTCCAGTACTTATTACGGAAGAACAGGTAAAACAAATGAAACTGGGCGCAGTAATAGTAGATATGGCCATTGAACAAGGCGGAAACTGTGAACTGAGTGAATTGAATAAAAACGTTAACAAATACGGTGTAAACATTATCGGTCAGGCTAACTTACCCGGCACACTTTCAAATAATGCCAGTGAGCTGTACGCAAAAAACGTGTACAATCTGCTTATGCATCTGGCTACAAAAGACGGTTTCAAGTGGGAACTGGAGGAAGAGATTACCAAAGGTACACTTATAGCACACAAAGGTGAAATCCTGAATCCCATGATTAAGCAAGCATTATCACAACCCTCAAACTAAATACAGCACATGGAAACAATACTTAATTTTATAACAGATAACCTGCAGTTAATTTACCTTATTATACTCATGATTTTTGTTGGCGTGGAGATTATTTCTCACGTACCATCTGTTTTACATACGCCTTTAATGAGTGGTGCCAATGCCATTCACGGTGTGGTAATCATCGGTTCCATCATTGTTATGGGGCAGGCACATCAAACTGCTTCACTGGTACTGGGCTTTCTGGCCGTTGTACTCGGAACACTTAATGTTGTGGGTGGTTTTGTGGTAACCGACCGCATGCTCGAAATGTTCAAGAAAAAGAAAAAGTAATGAAAGGAATTTCGAATGCTCAATTTCTAATGGTTAATAGTGTAAATATTTTGAATGTAATGTCTGAAGGCAAGATATACGATTTGGAAGAACGCACTTTCATATTTGCTAAAAGAGTTAGAGACTTTGTTCGATTATTGCCATTAACGATTTCCAACAAAGAAGATATTCGTCAGTTAATTAGATCATCAGGCTCAATCGGGGCAAATTATATAGAGGCTAATGAGAATCTGGGAGAAAAAGATAAAAAGATGCGCATACGTATTTCAAGAAAGGAAGCTAAAGAGACTAGATACTGGCTTAATTTAATTGAAACGAAAGATGTTAAGGAACTTGAGGAAGAAAGAAGAAGATTAGCCACTGAGGCTGAAGAATTGATGCTAATATTTGGGACTATAATTAAACGTTTAAATTAACAATTCGAGATTCGGAATTAACAATTAGAAATTAAAACAACATGCAACAACATATACTACAACTCATATATCTGATAGGCTCAGTAACTTTTATTCTCGGATTAAAGTATCTGGGTAATGCTGCTACGGCCCGAAAGGGTAACCTTATAGCAGCTTTTGGTATGGCCATCTCCATTTTTGGAACTATCTTTTTGTATACGGATAAAGATGGCAATCATCTCGGTAATCTGGGTTTAATTTTTGGCGGTCTGATTGTAGGGACAGTAATAGGTTGGATGGCCGCTAAAAAAGTACAGATGACAGCTATGCCGGAGATGGTGAGTTTGTTTAACGGAATGGGTGGTGCCTGCGCTATGCTTATTTCGGTTATTGAATTTCAACACCTCACCTCACCTGAGCATACAGGACCGCTGGCGAGCGGTATGTTACTTACCATCATTACAGGGTTGATTATCGGCTCGGTTTCTTTCTCCGGAAGTATAATTGCTTGGGGCAAACTCAGCGGTAAAGTAAAAGATAAGTCATTCCCTTTTCAGCAATACATCAGCATAGGTTTAATGTTGGTGATTTTGTTTTTCGCCTATCAGGTGATTGCATTAAAATCAGACAATTTGCAAACTGAACTTTACATTGTACTGGCACTTTCTCTGGTGTATGGTATCTTATTTGTATTGCCCATTGGTGGAGCCGATATGCCCGTGGTAATCTCGTTACTCAATTCTTTTACTGGTGTGGCCGCAGCTTGCGGAGGTTTTCTTTACGATAACAAGGTGATGCTGGTGGGAGGTATTCTGGTAGGTTCAGCAGGAACATTGCTTACTATGGTGATGTGCAAAGCTATGAATCGTTCTTTACTCAATGTATTGATAGGCAATTTTGGTGGTGGTGCTGCAGGTGCTGCTTCATCCTCCTCAACCATTGAAGGCTCAATTAAAGAAATTAAAGCCTCAGATGCAGCTATTCTTATGAAGTATGCCAAGAAAGTAATTATAGTTCCAGGTTACGGTTTGGCTGTAGCACAAGCACAACACGTGGTACATGAACTGGAAGAACTGTTGGAAAAAGAAGGCGTAGAGGTTAAGTATGCTATTCACCCTGTTGCCGGACGTATGCCCGGGCACATGAACGTATTGTTAGCCGAAAGTAATGTGAGCTACGATAAATTGGTGGAAATGGAAGAAATCAATCCGGAGTTCAATACCACAGATGTGGTTCTGGTAGTAGGAGCGAATGACGTAGTAAACCCAGCAGCTAAAACAGACCCTGCTTCACCTATTTACGGCATGCCTATACTGGAAGTTGAAAATGCACAAAATGTGATTGTAAACAAACGTAGTATGAAGGCCGGTTATGCAGGTATTGAGAACGAATTGTTTTACCGTCCTAAAACCAGTATGTTATTCGGTGATGCGAAAAAAGCATTAACTGAATTGGTAAACGAAATAAAATCTCTTTAAGATGAAAAAAATATTATTGATTGTAGGCGGAATTATTCTTTTGGCTGTAGTTGCTCTGCCTGTATTGCGCTCTCAAACTAAAAAGCATAGCCCCGAAGCGGTGGTAACATTTAACAGCAACGGTTTTGATATGCAGGTCAACTATTGCCAACCCTCTAAAAAAGGAAGGTTGATTTTTGGCGAAAAGGCTGATGGTGCCTTGCAACCTTATGGAGAGTATTGGAGAGCAGGAGCTAATGAGGCCACTGTGTTTGAAACTAAAACAACCATCAACTTTGGCGGCAAAATATTGCCTGCAGGCAAATACAATCTGTATGTATACCCCGGAAAAGATAACTGGGACATTTGCTTAGGTAGTGATTGGGACAGATGGGGGGCAGCAGAGGCTGATAAAGCAAAGGAGTTGATACGTGTGAATGTGCCCGCTGATAATAACTCCCCTCTACAAGAGCTATTCACCATTTCTTTCGACCCCAGCGGTGCCCTTATTTTGCATTGGGATCAAACCAAAGTAATGGTGCCCGTGCTTCTGGCAGGATAGTTTAATTCTTAATGTTGAATGCTTAATTTTGAATTAAGGCAGTTTATTCAGTTTTAAAAATAAGCATCAACATAAGTTCTTTTGTTTACATCGAATAAGCAGAACTTTGGGTTATACTGTTTGAATTAATGAAATTCAGATAAAACCTAAAATGAGTAAAATCATTTTTTTGTTCGCCTCAGTTGGCTGTACTTTGTACTAAAATATTCGATTATGATACGTTTTGATTATTTAGAAGCCAATAAAGACAAATTTCGCGAGCAGTTTTTGATGGCCAGGCCATTTCCACACATCGGTATAGATGAGGTGTGCGAGCCGGAGAAGGCCATTGAGCTCTACAACAGTATTCCCAATATTGAAACCAAAAGTGCTGATTACATTTTTGCAGCTGAGAAATACGAAAAATCAAAATTCTGGACCATGGGCGGTATTTTTCAGGAGTTGTACAATGACCTAACCTCTGAACGATTTAAAAACTGGCTGTGTTACGTGAGCAACGAAGAGGTGTTTATTGATGACACCTTTTATGGTGGCGGTATTCACCAAGGCAAAAAAGGCAGTTTTCTTGATATGCATGCTGATTTCAACTACCACCCGCTCAACGACCACTGGTTCCGTAACCTCAACCTGTTGCTTTACCTCAACAAAGACTGGAAAAAAGAATTTGGAGGCGAATTGAAATTGGAAGATAGCCGCAACGGTGTAAAAACAGAAGTAGATGTACCTTTTAACCGCTTAGCCATTATGTTATGTCGGGGGTATACTTTGCATGGTTATGACCCCATCAACTTTCCCGAAGGACAATTTAGAACCTCCATTGCTTCCTACGCTTATACCCTGCATAACGAACCCACAGAATCATCACGCACTACCATGTGGAAAGTTAAGGAGGATGCCTCTTTCTTAAAGAAACTGGCCTCCAAAATATGGGTGCCGGCTGTAAAATTGAAGAGTAAGTTTACAAAGAGCAAAACAGCCGACCATTAACCTCTTTTGTGAGATATCCGAAAGACGAAATGAAAGTTTCGTCTTTTTTTGTTTCCTTTGATACATGATTATTTCACTTATAGTTGCTGCAGATGAACACAATGGCATTGGTAAAAACAATCAATTGTTATGTCACCTGCCTGCCGACCTGAAATACTTTAAACAAACCACAACGGGGCACCACATTGTAATGGGGCGCAAAACATATGACTCCGTGGGAAGGCCATTGCCTAACAGGGTAAACATTGTTATTACCCGAAACAGTTTATTAAGCATACCGGGCTGTGTGGTGGTGGCCGATTTGCAACAGGCCATCAGTTACGCTGCAGAGAATGGGGAAACAGAATTATTTATAACAGGTGGTGGAACCATCTACGAACAAGCAATGGGTATTGCTAACCGCATTTATTTAACCCGTATTCATCACAATTTTGAAGCAGATACTTTTTTTCCGGCTATTGAGCCTACCATGTGGAAGGAACTAAGTAGTGAGTTCAATGAACAGGACGAAAAAAATAAATACGATTACACCTTTCAGGTGCTCGAAAAACTCAGTTGATTACTTTTCCGCATCTCTGTTCATTTGAAAACCCAGTGTTTTGGCTGTAGGAAATCCTGAACTGTAGCTTTCCATGTTTTTTTGGTCAACTGTAATGAAATTCACTGCTTCTACCGGAGGGGCTATCAAATCAAAATTGAGGCAATAAAGCATGGCCTCTTCAATAATACGCTGAATGCTATCTTCATTAAGTTCATGATGACTGATATCATTGAATAGAAAACTTAACGGTCTTTTGCCTTCTATAAAAAAGTGATTGTCCTTGTTAATGAAAATGCGGGCTATCAGAATGCCGATATCGTCTTGTCTGTTGTATTTAATGGAGTCAGAAAGGAAATTGTATACCTGAATAAGTCCGCAATACTCGCGCATTTTATCTTCTTTGATGTAGGGGTGTTTGTTGATGTGGTGGTCTTCGGCAAAGTCAAACACATTGGTATGCATCATGAGTACCAGCGTATCTCCTGAAAACTTCAAATGCGCTTCAAAGTCTCCTTTTTCGTTGTATTTAACTTCTACACCCTTATCTAAGGCAGCTATTTTACCACTCAGTTTTTCCTCTACCTCATGCAACTTCTTTTTGAATTGTTGAAAGCTGTTCAGGGTATTTCGGTACACCAACTGTTTGGTGCATGACTTGGTGCTGAGCAGTTGATAGATGTCATCAATTTTTGTTTCCATATCAATACGCTTTAGCGAAAAGAACTCTTTGCGAGGAGGGTTGGCCGGAGTATATGCAGGTGCCTGTTTCCTGCATATTATTTAACGGTATACAGCGAATGGTGGCCTTGGTTTCTTCTTTTATTTTATCTTCAGTTGCTGAAGTGCCATCCCAATGTGCTGATATAAATCCACCCGGGGTTTCGAGTTTTTCTTTGAACTCTTCATAGGTGTTTACAACATGTATATTCTGGTCGCGGAAAGCCAGCGCCTTTTCATACAGGTTATTCTGAATTTGTTCCAGCAGGTGAGGTATTTTGTGTTCCAGATCAACACTGCTTAATACTTGTTTTTCCTTGGTGTCTCTTCGGGCTACTTCTACTGTGCCATTGTCAACATCACGCGGGCCAACAGCAATACGCACAGGAACGCCCTTCAGTTCATATTCGTTGAATTTCCAACCTGGTTTGTGTGTATCGCGGTTGTCGTATTTAACGCTGATGTTTTGTTTTTCTAATTGTGCTTTAATATTTTTAGCCACAGCATCCACCTTGCTCAACTCTTCGTCAGAGCGGTAAATGGGAACAATTACCACCTGAATAGGAGCAACACTAGGAGGTAATACCAAACCTTCATCATCAGAGTGGGCCATAATTAAGGCTCCCATCAAACGGGTGGAGACCCCCCAGGAGGTGGCCCATACATAATCGAGCTTGCCATCTTTTCCGGCATATTTTACATCAAATGCTTTGGCAAAATTTTGTCCGAGGAAGTGGGAGGTACCCATTTGTAAAGCTTTTCCATCTTGCATCAAGCCTTCAATACAATAGGTGTCATCAGCACCGGCAAACCGTTCGTTTGCTGTTTTTACGCCTTTGATTACCGGAACCGCTAAAAACTTCTCTGCGAAATCAGCATATACTTCCAGCATCTGTTTGGTTTCAACTATGGCTTCTTCTTTGGTAGCATGGGCCGTGTGGCCTTCCTGCCAAAGAAACTCTGTGGTGCGCAGAAACAAACGGGTACGCATTTCCCAGCGTACTACATTGGCCCATTGGTTAATGAGAATAGGCAAATCACGGTAGGATTGTATCCAGTTTTTATAAGTACTCCATATAATGGCTTCTGAGGTTGGACGTACCACAAGCTCTTCCGTAAGTTTTGCTTCAGGGTCAACAATCAATTTACCTTTATGGTCTGGATCTGTTTTAAGTCGGTAGTGGGTTACCACAGCACATTCTTTGGCAAAACCTTCCGCATTTTTTTCTTCAGCCTCAAACAAACTTTTAGGCACAAACAGAGGGAAATAAGCATTTACGTGTCCTGTTGCTTTAAACTGTTTGTCCAACTCCTGCTGCATTTTTTCCCATATAGCGTAGCCGTAAGGCTTAATAACCATACAGCCCTTCACAGCTGAATGTTCAGCCAAATCGGCATTATTAACCAGATTATTGTACCACTCTGAATAGTTCTCGCTGCGTTTTACTTTTTTATTTTCCATTGACCTTGATGCTTGGAATAGTATTTGTTAAATTTATGTGGGCAAAAATAAGGTTTAATCAGCTTAGTTGAGGTATGTGTACCCGGTCAATTTTACCTTTGGTTTAACTAACTTGCCTTTGTTCCGGTCAGGTATTTTATTTAACCGTTCAACATGAAAACAGGTATTTACATTTTAGGTTTTTTCGGAGTGCTTTGGGCGGGATGTCAGCCGGCACGCACTTACGTAAAGGTGGATGACGATGTTTACTACAGTCGTAAAGATGCACAGCAGGAACGGAATGAGTATTTAGCAAAAACTCAGGAGGCCCCAGTGCCTGTGATGAAAAGCACGGAGTATGTGATTGAAGGTAAAAATCAGGATTCAGCCACCACTTTAAATACCTCGCAGTATACTGATGATTTGACAAATCAACCCTTAAAAGAAGAAAGAAGTTATTTTGATGAAGACGGGCTGGCTTACGGTACTGATGACTGTGGCGCTTACAATTCACCTTCGCCTTACTACGGTGGATTCATGGGTAGTCCGTTCGGTTTTCAACCCAGTCCGTTTTGGACTCCCGGATGGCACTTTTCAGTAGGATACACCTGGGGTTTCCCTTCCGCGTATTTTGGAAATCCCTACGGTTATGGGGGCATGGGATATAATTCTCCTTTTTATTCACCATTTTGGAACACCGGCTGGGGTTCTTACTATAGTCCCTACAATTATTACGGATTTAATCCTTATTATGGCGGTTACAGCAATACACCCGGTGTTATTATGTATGACAACCGTCCTTCAGCAACACGTACACCACGCACACAGGGAAATCGTTCTTTACCCGGCAGGGTGTATAACCGAGGAAATGTAGTTCCTGTTCAACCGAACAGAACAGTACAACCACGTAAAGAAACCACTACTCCCAATTCAGGTTCACAACCGGTGCAACCCGCTGCACCTGCACGCGTTCCGGTTGCTCCGTCAAATCAGCCTCAAAATAATTTACCAAATGTGACTCCGAAAAATCCGGTAATACCTCAACCAAAGGCCCCGGTTAATAAACGTGAGGAGCGCATTGAACGACTGAAGGAAAGGCAAAGAGAGCAGCGTATTGAAAGACAAGAAAGACAACAAAGGCAGCCGGAATCTCGTCCGGCACCACAGGTGAGGCCTTCGTCTCCGGCACCGTCTCCTGCTCCAAGAACCCCGGCTCCGCGTCAAGGTAGAATAAGGTAATTGTAAACGGATGAACAGGCTTTTAATGCTGACCGTATTTTGGAGTATGCAGGTAGGGTATGCCTCAGCACAAAACGAAGAAGATATTTTACGGTATTCCGTTTACCAGATTGGCGGTAATGCAAGGGCTGTTGCTTTAGGTGGTGCCACCGGAGCGATGGGTGCAGATATGTCAGCTTTGTCGAATAACCCTGCCGGATTGGGATTGTACCGAAAAAGTGAGTTCACGCTTTCGGCCTCGGTTTTTAATGCATCCAATTCATCTGCATATTTTTCTCAAACAACTAAAACAGGCAATACAAGTTTTCATTTTCCTAATTTGGGTGTGGTAAAAGCAAATACCCGTCAACGTAAAGGTAAGCCGGTTGATAAAGGTTGGATGAACTATAATTTTGGTTTTAGCTTAAACAGGGCTGCGAGTTACAACAGTACAACTGATTTTGCAGGCATGAACAACAGCTCTTCTTATTTGCAATCACTGGCTCAACAAGCCAACGGAACAGATTATAACCAGTTAAGTAACTTTACTGATTATGGTTTGGCCTGGAAAGTTTATTTGATTGATACCGTTGGAAATAACTCTGCAGAATATAAAAGCAGTATTCCGCAAGGAACAGGGTTATTGCTGCAGCAGTTTTACCGGGCAGAAAGGGAAGGGCGTATTAATGATTATAACTTTTCATTTGGGACCAGTTACAATGATGTGCTTTATCTGGGTGCCACACTTACACTCAGTAGTGTCAGGTTTCGGGTATCGTCTTCCTTCTATGAGGGTGATGTGTACGATACTATCAATTCAAGTACTGTTCCCTTCGATGCAGAGCTCAATCCTTACAGCAGTATGCGTATAAGCGATGAACTTAACACATCAGGTTTTGGTATTAACGGGAAACTCGGTTTGATATACAGTCCCTTTGAGTTTATTCGAATAGGTGCGGCTTACCATACTCCCCGTTACCTTAGCATGAATGATTATTTTAGTAAGTCAATTAGTGTTGGTTTTGATGATGGTAGTTTTGCCTCTGTATCTTCGGGTGAAGGGTATTATGAATACACCATTCAAACTCCCGGAAAAAGTATGTTCAGTATTACAGGTATACTGCCCAAAAAAGGACTTATCAATGTTGATGTGGAACAGGTGGATTACCGCAACGGCAAATTAAAATCATCTGATTACAGTTTTTCAGAGGCCAATCAAATGGCCAACCAGTTTTACCGCAAAGCCATGAACATTAAAGCCGGTGCAGAATACCGTTACGGTTACTGGTATTTCAGGGGCGGGTACGCGATGATGGGCAATCCATACAAGTCATCCATCATTACCAATAAAGAAGGTAGAACACGAACCGTTACCGGAGGGGTGGGTTACCGCAAAGGAGATTATTATTTGGATTGTGCGTTTGCTACGGCAAAATCTACTTCTTTTTATACACCTTACATAATGGTTTCGGGTGCTGAAACACCCACAGCAGTCAACACTATTATACGCAATAGTTTTATTGTTACGGGTGGGTTCAAATTTTAAAGAACAACATACTCAGAATACCAGTAAGCATAATCACTTTGCAATAGCTGCTCAGTAAACTAAAGTCCATTTTTTTATCTGCTTTTTTCAGTCTAAAAAGAAAAAGGTTCATGGGTACTACTACTGCCAGCATGCCATAGGCTAAATAAAACCAACCCATTCGCTGTGCATGAAACAGTGTGTAAAACAATAACACCAGCATCAGCGTGCTCATAATAAATGATACCACCAACTTGGCCGGACGGATGCCCATTTCAATAGGTAAAGTTCGTGCGGCATACTTAGCATCACCTTTCATGTCTTCAATGTCTTTGATAATCTCCCGAACCAATGTGATAAGAAAGGCAAAACCCGCATAGGCCAGTATATAATTCATGCTGATGTTATTGTCGAACAATGGTAACATTAGCAGACTGATGCCTGTAAGTGCAGCTACAGTAAGGTTACCGATGAAAAAGCGTTTCTTTAAACGCGATGAGTAAATCCACAGCAGTAATATGGCTGCTGAAAAGAGCAGGGCAATGCGCCACGAGAGTAATAAACCCATCAACAAGGCCGCTGCATTAAAGACAAAATGCCATATCATGGCCCATCTGCGGGAAATGGATTTGCCCACCACCACCTTTCGGGGTTTATTAACCAAATCCAGTTTTACATCAATGTAATCATTCAGTATGTAACCGGCAGCAGCAATAAGCAGGGTACCGCTCAGCAACATCAGAAAACGGGTGGAGATAAAATGAGAGATGTGTTGGTAATCAGAGAGGCACCAGGCGGCCAGCAACTGGGTGAGCAGTAAAATCAGCAGGTTGAGCCAGCGGATGAGTGAAAAGAAGTCAATGATTTTTTTCACGCAGAGTAATTACCAAATGAGGTTTTCACCCTCTTCCACGTTCCATTTGCCTTGTATTTTCATCACTTGCTCCAGCACATCGCGCACACAGCCTTTGCCCCCTTTTTTAGGAGAGGTGTATAAACTTACCTGCTGAATATCTCCTACAGCATCTTTGGGGCAACAAGGTACACCCACTTGTTTCATGATGGCACGGTCAGGGATATCATCGCCCATGTAGAGAATGTGTTCAGTGTTCAGTTGGTGTTCTTTAATGTAGCTGTTAAATTGTTCGAGTTTATTGGCCACACCTGCATATATATCGGTAATGCCCAAACCTTGCAAACGTTTTATCACACCGGGAGATTTTCCTCCTGTAATAATAACTATGCGGTAGCCTTTTTTTACGGCCAGTTGCAAAGCGTATCCGTCTTTGATGTTGAACACACGAAGTTGTTCGCCTGTATCGGTGGCCAGTACGCTGCCATCAGTAAGTACACCGTCCACATCCAACATAAACGTGTTTACGTGGTGAAGTTTGTTTAAGAATTCATTGCTCATTGCTACAAATCTAAACAAATGTGCGGGCTCATGTGTCAGTTATGTGTTATGTTTTTTCTGTATGAGCGCTGTAAGCAATTCATACACCTGCTTTGCCTCGGCATTGTTTTGAAGAAGTTCGAGGTGCTTGTTGATTACACCAGCGTCATTACGTTTAGCCGGACCGGTTTGAATCTTGTGCGGGTTTTGTTTCTTGGCATCCTCTAAAGCCGCTGTGAGTAAAGGATGCAGCAGGTTGACGGGGAGTTTGTTGGTTTCGAGTAATTCGTAAGCAGTGCCGTAAAGGTAATTCGTGAAATTGTTGGCAAACACTGCTGCCAGGTGCAGTTGTAATCGTTTGGCTGAATCCATGCGGTGAACATGGTTCGAAATTCTGTCGGCCAGAATGCTGAGCTTTTCTTCTGATGTACTGTTGTTGCCTTCAATGCAAAGAGGAATGTTCAGAAAATCCTTCAACTCATTTTTGTTAAAGGTTTGTACCGGGTAAAAAACTCCATACTGATAAGAGCTCTTATTTAAAATATCTAATGGCGTACTACCTGAACAATGTGCTACTACCTGTTGCCCCAAATTGAGTTGTGCCGCAATGGACGCAATGGCTGAGTCTTTTACACACAGCAACACCATATCGGCTGTGGGGTCAATATTACTGAGGTTGGTATCAGCCGATGCATTCACTTCTTTTGCTAATGCATTTGAATGGTTGAGGTGCTGGCTGATAACCTGCAACACCGTTTGGCCATTGTGGTGTAAGGAATGGGCCAAATTCCACGCGAGGTTTCCGGCACCGATGATGGTAATTTTGTAAGACATGGCAGTTAATTACTGCGTCTAATTTCGGTAATTCTGCGTTTAATACTCAATAAAAATCCGATAATCATCACAATGGTTCCGCCCCACAGGAAGTTGATGTAAGGAAATACAATGGCTTTCATGATGATGAAATTTTTACGCGGACTACGTTCGGCAGTTTCTATCAGGATATGTTCTGTTTTAGGATCGATGTTCATAAAACGGAAACGCAGTCCGGTTTCATCGCTCACTTTTTCAATGCTTACAATACCGTTACCTTCAATGGCGTAAACGGGTTCAACGGTGTAGGTACTGTCCAGGGTTACTATACGTATTTTTGCAGCTACGGCTAAATCAACATTAGCTAATTCAGGCGAACTGCTGCGGTCAACTTTGGTGTGCAATCCGTCAAAGTAAACCATGCCGTTGTTGGTACGTACACTGTCACCCTGTTTCAACTCGTGTTTCTTTTCGTTGTGGAAAGGCGCATCATTTTCTTCGTTCTTCTTAGGAACTGAGCTTACATAAGTGAATACATCATGCGATAAATAGTGTCGAGTATCGGGGTTGGCAATAAAGCCCATCTTCGGATTAATCTGTCCGTTAGGATAAAGCATAAAGGTGTTTTTTACATTCCCTTCTTTATCCAACTGTTCATAACGCACCTTGTAGTAAATATTTACCCACTTACTGGAGTCGCCTAAATAGGTTACCCGGTAGTTATTCATGTCAACAGGTTTGCCTTGTTCGAGGTAAATGTTTTCGTAATTTTCTCGCACGGTTTTCTGATCTTCACCATCAAAAAATGCCTGCCCGGTATTGTTGCGGGAGATTACATTTTTATTGGCTGAAGAAACCAATACACCAATAAGCATAAGTCCGAAACCAATGTGGGCCACAGATGCTCCCGATACTTTTATCTTGCCCTGTATAAAAGGCCAGGCGGTTTTAAAGTTAACCACAATGGTGTAAACGGAGGCAAACAATAAAATGAAGTACAGCCAGTTGTTTAACTCAAACCACCAAAAAGCCATACCGGTTAACACCAATGAAATACTTCCGAGAACAGCCGCCTCTTTCCAGAATTTTTTGCTGTCTGTTTTCAGGTACTTGAGTAATTGTGCTGTTGCTGTTAGCAAAGCAATCAGTATGGCAATGGGCAATTGCCATTTGTTGTAGTGAGCAATTACATCAGTAGGTGGCGCCATGTTGCTGCCAAATACTTTATTGATAACGGGCAGGGATGTAGTGAGTATTATTTGGAAGGCAGATACAATTAATACCAATGCACCTATGAACATCCAAAACTCACGTGAGTAAGCATTTTCTTCTAATGGAGTTGTGGGTATTTTTTTCCAGTGTACCACCATAAGCACTATGGCCAATACAAGGAACATCAGCAGAAATACCAGTAACTGGCCGCTCATACCTAAGTCGGTAAAGGAGTGTACAGAGGAGTTGCCCAAAATACCGCTGCGGGTTAAGAACGTGGCATACAGCACAAGCACAAAACTGGTAATCACCATAAGGTAACTGAAGTGCAGGGCCGTTTTGCGCGCTTTGTAGATGAGCATGGTATGTACCGCACCAATCAGAATTAACCAGGGGATAAGTGAGGCATTTTCTACAGGGTCCCAGGCCCAGTAACCGCCAAAACTCAATGATTCATAAGCCCAGAAACCGCCCATAATAATGCCTGTTCCCAATACCATTACTCCAATGAGTGCCCAGGGCAAAGCAGGCTTAATCCACTCGGTATATTTTTTCTGCATCAAGGCTGCCATGGCATATGCAAACGGAACAATGGTACAGGCAAAACCAAAGAACAAGGTAGGCGGATGAATGACCATCCAGTAATTCTGTAGCAGCGGATTTAAACCATTGCCGTCTTTAATGCGGGTAAGGTAATCGGGCATGCTGAAAATAGGGCCGCTTTCATTTACTATGCGCATCAACTCAAACGGACTGCTGCCTAATTTGTAGCCAAAAACTTTAACTCCGACAAGCATGGAGGTGAGTGCAATTTGCGAAAGGCTAAGCACAAACATTACGGGGTATTTCCATTCTTTGGCAGTAAAGAGCAGAATTAATCCCAGCACCATGTGCCAGAAGATCCACAGCAGAAAACTTCCTTCCTGACCTTCCCAAAAACAGGATATCATGTAATACCAAGGCAGGTCGGTTGACGAGTGCTGCCAGGCATACTGGTATTCGAAGTAGTGGCTGTAAATATTATAGAACAGAGAAGCTACAATGCTGAGCACAGCGGCTGCGTGCAGGTAAAAACCAATAACGGCCGATTTACCCCAACCGGTTTCATCGGGTGAGCGAAAGGCTTTGAAAAAAGCGGCACTGCTGAATATGGCTGTGGCAAAGGCGAGAACTACTGAGAAATGCCCCAGATTTCCGGGTAACAAATGTTCTCCTTCAAAAATAATTTCCTGCATGTTTGGGGTCTAAAGTTCTCCGGGTTTTTGTCCTTCCGTGTATTTAGACGGGCATTTCAAAAGTATTTGTGAGGCTTCGAATTCGTCTTTGTTCAGGGCTTTACCCACGATTACAATTTTCTCAGAGCGTTCGAAATCCTGCGGTTTGGTGTTGTGGTATATCACTTTCATTTCCATGCCCAAACTATCCTGCATATAGAAACTGAAGTGATTCGCGTCTTTTTCGGGATTATATTCTAGCGGTTTGTCGCGGTTAAGTGAACCAATTACGTGGTATTCTGAGCCTATGTTTTCCACTGCTGTATCAAAGGCTACGTAGGTACTGCTGTCACCGTATGTGCTTACAATAGCACCAATAGCAGTGGCAATAAGAACAATGGCAATAATGTATTTGATCTTCATCGTATATTTTCTGTTCTCTGATTAACTTTTACCTGTAGGAATTTGTTTTTCGATGCGCCCCACTTTTCGGTCAATAAAAAGCAGGTACACCACAATGCCGGTAAAAATTACAGCAATTACAGCAACCACCACCATCAGCTTGTTGTCAGAACCTTCAGCTTCAGCGGCTGCACTGCCGGTAACAGATAATATATCCAGATTTGGAATGTGAAACAGACTTAAAAAAAATGCGATCACTGCTTTCATAATCAGTTGTCGTTTAACGTTTGTTCAATCTTTTTAATTCGAACGCGAATTGTCGCAATCCACGTGCCAAGAAGCGTCCATCCGAGCACTGCGGGATAAAAAACCATACGCATGTTGCTGTCTAAATCGTATTGGTTAAATCCAGGGTTTCCTCCGTTGCCGGGGTGAAGTGAAGCGGTAAGCCTCGGTAATACAAATATCAGCACCACAAAAACGGGGAATGCAAATATATTGTAAACGGCTGAAATTCTTGCTCTTTTTTCTACATCTTCTAAAGCATCTCTCAACACTGTGTAAGCTAAATAAATCAGCATGCCAATGGCTGCGCTGTTCAGCTTGGGGTCATTGGTCCACCAGGTGCCCCAGGTATTTTTGGCCCAAATCATACCGGTGAGTAATCCCAACACTCCGAAAAATATTCCTGAAAAGGCTAGTTGTGAAGCAATAATGTCGTATTGACGCTGGTTGGTGCTCAGGTAAACTATGCTGTAAACGGTAGACGCCAGCAGCAGCAGTAACATACTGAACCACATGGGCACATGAAAATACAGGTTGCGGATAGACTCTTCCAGAATGGGTAAATGAGGCACCGGACCCGTAAGTCCCTGAAAGATGGTGTAGTAGAGTAATACCACACACAGTATTTTCCACCAGTGTTTAGCCATAAAGCGGTGCAAAGTTAGCCAATGCAGCTAAGTATGGAAATGAAAAGGGAAATTAATTTTTAATGCGAAGCGGAGCTCAGTGCAGTTGATTCTTAATGAATACTCAATCATTCAACATTAAGAATTAATCACTCAAAATTAGCACCTCAGTCTTTCCAGATAAATGGAAACAGGATGTAAGCCAGCACCGCGATAATGAGGTTGATGAGCAGTATTACGGAAAAATCCTGGTAGAAGGTACTGTAGTCCAATCCGTCAACGGCTTTTTTGGCTACTTTAATGGTGACCAGCAACAACGGTATGATTACCGGAAAACTCAGAATGGGCATAAGCACGTGGCTGTTGTTGGCCTTGGAAGCAATGGCCGATACCATAGTAAAACAAGCGGCCAATCCCATACTTCCCAGTGCTGAGGTGAGCGTAAAGGCCCACATATTCTGAATAATGTTGCCGATAAGGGTGCAATACACCAGCAAACACAACAGGCTCAGCACAAGCATGAGCAGTGTGTTGTAAATCATTTTGGAGAGTATGATGCCCTGCGCACTGGCAATGGTGTAGTAATACAACATGCGTCCACGGCTTTCTCCGATAAAAGATTTGGCCACCGCACTCACACTACTGAACAGCATGATAATCCAAAACAGCGCATTCCAACTGGCGGGATTGACTACATGAAAAGAAAGGAAAGCCACAAATACAGAAGATATCACGTAGAGCAACATCCCGTTAATGGCATAACGTTGTCTCCACTCGGTGAGCAGTTCCTTCTTCAGCAATACGCTTACTTCATGCTTTAAAGTCATGGGGCGAAATTACAACTTTTGCGCTTCGCTTAATGTTGAATTTTTAATGCTTAATTCTTAATTAAACGTCTTCAGTTAAATATGATTTAATCTGTGTGAATCTGTGGAATCAGTGGCAAGAAACGCTTCGCTTAATGTTGAATTCCTAATTCTTAATGTCCAATGGAGTCCTTTTGGGGTGTTTAAGTGGATAAGTGTTTTGGTGTTTATGTGGGGCATTTATTTAAGCCACAGATTTCACAGATAAGAAAATTAATCAGTGTAATCAGTGGCAGTCCTGCGCTTCGCTTAATGTTGAAACGAAGTTCACCGTTGCTAATTCTTAATATTTAATGAGGGCTTCCGTTAAATGTGATATAATTTGTGAAATCAGTGTTAATCAGTGGCAGCATATCGGTAGTGTAAACAGAACCCTACTGCTTAGGTGCGGGAACAGGTTGGCACTCTATAGTGAGTTGTTTTACCCATTGCTTTTTCTTTTCGTCCCAGTATTCTTTATCTGTGGGTGTCAGGTGCTCCATGGGCATTTGTGTATCCACTTTAGTTAAAGGTTGATTGGTGCTGCTGAAGGTAATTTCAGTCTCATACCAATACCTGCTGGCCCCCGGATTCATACTGGTGTTGGCGCTTTCTACCGAGCCGTTGGGGCGGTGTTTCAGGATGGTGACGATGGAGTAGGAGAAGTGTTTGTCTTCGAAGGTATAGGTGAGCTGTCCGTTCATGTCAAAGAGCTGAATGGTGCGCTCATCATTTTTCCACGGACTGGTTTTTACGGATATTTTTTTGCTGTTGCTGTAGTAAACGTATTGCGTGTCGGTGGGCATTTTGTAAACCGGAGTTTTTACAGGTTTTTTCTCGGGAGTTTTTTTGACAGGGTTGGGAGTTGTAATTTTTTTGATTGGTTGAGGTGTTGTTTTCTTTAGCTGTTGAACAGTATCGGTGTGTTCGATTACTACCTGCCTTTTATGTACCTGGACAGTTTCCGTTTCGTATACTATCACCTTTTTTCTATGGTACACGGTATCGGTATCCTGCGTTGTGCCGTTGTTTTCAGCCGTACAACCCCAGATAAGCGCCATGATCAAAAGTGGTAAGATGATTCGCATGTGACTCTCTTAGCTAAAATGATTCCAAAATTACGGAGTATTGTTTTTCAGGTCAGCCGGACTATCCACACTTTTTATGGCACGTGAGTCGGGGGCGAAAATATATTTGGTGCGAATGGTTTGCAAAAAATGACGGAGAGAGGTTTGGCCGCTGTTAAAATATTCCCGCATTTTGATAGCTGTTTGCGGTTCGTATATCGCCAGTAAAGGTTCTGCAAAACCGTCATCGTTCTTGAAACAAACGGCATCATATTCTGCTTCCCGTGCTTCGATGAGGGCCTGTATATCAGCCGAGGTGAGGAATGGGTAATCACAACCCGCAACCAGTAAAGCCTGATTGTGGTTCTGCTGAAAAACACTGAGCACACCCGTCATTGGGCCTGCACCGGCAAAGGTGGTTTCATCAGGTATTACTACCGCATTGGTTGCTAGCTTTTCTTTTTGTTCAGCATTGCAGGAAATAACTACATCGTTACACAACGGAAACAATAGTTGTTGAACATGGTACACCTGTTCTGTTTGGTGGTATTTGATAAAGGCTTTATCGGTTCCCATGCGGGTGCTTTGACCTCCGCACAACACTACTCCCGTAAGCGATGCAGGAGAATAAGCCTCATTCAGGAAATACTCTTTAGGTAGTAACGTGGCCTTGGGAATATTATAATGTAACAAAGCTTCCTGTAATAAATAATCTCGGATGATGAGCAACAGTTTAGTGCTTGTAGTGTGTTGTTTGAAATGTTCAATTACACTGGTAATGGCCGGTTCCAAACCTTCTTTACGGTCCATTTCCAAACGGCCTATTTCATCTACTACTATCCAATCTAAATTTTTATTTAGTGCGCTGGTAAGTGTTTCCTGTGCCAGAGCAAACACGTTTTTATCAAATACAAACCTGCCTATTTCAATACCTTCCTCACCTGTTGTCAATTGCAGGTTGTGGTAGGTTTTTTCGTGAATCAGGTACAGTTTGCGTTGTCCGTTTACATCAGGTGTAAGTATTCCACCAGTGTTGTGTTGTGCAGGCTGAGACAGCCAGTTCATCAGCAAAGTAGTTTTGCCGGTTTGAATGGGCTCACTTAATATGTAAATGTTATTCTGCATCGGCAGTACTGCTGTGGTACAAGGCCAGCACAATCAGGTTCACCACAAAGGCTCTGTAAACAGCCAAACCCTTGTGTTCCTGTTTGGCCAGTTGCATGGCAGGGGCAAGCAGGTTACGTAGTTCTGGTAACATGTCCAATAAGGTTTGCATCTTAGCTTTTTCACTCCCTTCTTTTTTGCCGGCCCACTTTTGAAGCAACCATTTTATAATCGGGTTTATCAGGTAAAACAACAACAGCAGGGCGGCCAATGTACGCAATATGGCATAGGTAGCTTTACTGCCGGCACCTTGTATCAGAAATACACCCACTACAAACAGCAGTATAAAAAAGGCACCGAACAGTTTTTTGAAACGTTTATTCTTTTTCTTTTCCAGTTGTTCTTCTTCCACAGAGATAGTGAGGGCTTCATACTGCTGTAAAATTTCCATCTGCTGTACCTCCAGTTGTTGGGGCAGTTTGCCGGCCCACCAACCAAGTACGATTCCCCACAAAGTGTAGATACCTGTGTAAACCGCAATGAGCCAAAAGCTGAAAGAGAAGTCGGATGACAACGAGAGGTCTTTTGCTATTCCCTGAAAAAAAAGATCCAAGGCTTCCCACAATGATTTTCCGAAAATGAGTGTCATTACCAGAAATTTTTGAATGGCTGATTCAAGCAAAGCGAGCATACCAAACAACACCGCAGCTAAACGAAAAGCAGGCAGTGTTGAATACACTACTGCACCCACTAATCCCTGAAAACCTACCGCAATGTAGGCCGGTGGTGGAGAATGCGGACTAGCTGCGGCTTTAATCAATACCACCAATAGCGTGGCCTGCAAAATATCTTTCCATCTGTTTTGTGAAAAATGCGCGATAAGGGTAATCACCACAATGGCAAAACCACCCAGAAAAAAACCGGTGAAAGGAATTTTGAGTGCATGCATCATGCCTCCCAATCCGCTTTCAGAAAGTGCCCACAGGGCGGTGAGGCGGGTAATGGTGTTGCGGTTGTATTCTGTAGTAATGCTCATTTTGATTGCAAAGTAAGCACTCGTATGATAAAAATCATCCACAAGGTTGACGATTGTCATATTAGCCGGGATTTTATAAGCTCATCTTTGTGAGGTAAAATAATTATATCTATGACCGCACAAGCTAAAGAAAGTATCAAATTGCTTCATTTCGAACACCGCGAATGGCTCAACCGTTTTGAATTCTATAAAAATGAGTTCAGCAATTATGAGCGACTGTTAGGTGAAGTAGCTATTAAGAACACCTCGCATGAAATTACCCCTCAGGTAGAGCATTTCCAAAATCAGTTTGTGCTGCAAAGAGAGAAACTCGATGTGTTAAAGCACAACGTAAAACAATCTGAGAATGCTATTGAAGAGCGCATGAAAGACAATGCTACAGCTTGGGAACACCAATCTATGCCGGCTGAAACAGAACTGCGCAACAAGGTGCTTTCTTTTGACGACATGTTCAATGAATTAAAATCAGAGTTCAGGGCTTTTTTGCAAAAGGTGCTTTAAACCTGTAATGAGTTAGCAAAACAAAATTTCATATAAGCGTAATAAGTGGAACTGTCCCGCACTGTGCGGGACTTTTTCATTTTATATAGTTCTGCAACGCAGCTTCCAGTTCCTGCTGTATCTTGTTTTTGAGGTGAGCGGGTGAGTGTACCTTAATCTTTGAACCGAAGCTGAGCAACTGGGCCACCAGTTCATAACTTTCTATCACCTCAATTTCAAACTTGCAGGCTTTGCTTGTTTCGCTCACTATACGTTGTGAATGGTGCAGCGGCTGACTTTTTACATACATGGCCTCGCTGGCCGGAAGGGTAAACGTAACTTTGGCCGGTTGCAGGTTATTGGGTACCGAGATGCCAAAGGCGTGTGCAAAATATTCACGGGTATTAAAACTACTCTCCCTGCTAAATTTTTCCTCTTTCAACTCCAGCGACTGAATGCGATCAAGCGCAAAAGTGGTAATCTGTTTTTTATCGGGGTGATAGCCCAGCACGTACCAGCGGTTGCGGTATTCCTTTAAAAGATAGGGGTGAAGGTGGTGTTGTTTTGCTGCATCGGGTTCAAAACGTTGGTACATCAATGTCACCACTTTGCGTTCGCGAATGGCTTGCAATAAAACACCCAGGTATTCATTCCCGGTTTGTACCCAACCTTTTTCTACCTGCACGTAATCGTCCAATTTTTCATCTCCCAGGTAATCGTGCAGGTTAATAAGCTCCTCTATTTTTTGTACCGCACCGGCAAAAGATTGCACCGGTTGCAGCCCGTCAAACTGCCGCATCAGTTGTTTGGCAAAGTCCAGCGCATAAAGTTCTTCCTCACGCAAGGGCATTTTGTTAATGCTGTAATGCTGGTCGCTGTAGCAGTAGCCATTGTACCTGCGTTCATACACAATGGGAGCCAGGTAGCCCAGTTCTTCATTGTTTTTCATTTCCTCCAAATCTTTTTCAATGGTACGTAAGGATACTTTACCTACCACTTCGGTGCAGGCTTCTATCAGGTCTTCTTTACTGGGATAAGGCTTTTGCTTGTTGCGCAAACACTGGTCAATAATGCGGAAACGGATATAGGCACTCTTATTTATTGGCATGTGGTAAAAATAATTTAAAAAAAATATTTCCCCGCATATAGGCTGCGGTGAACCCCATTTTGTTTGTATCATCAAATAACAACAAGTATGAACACACAAATTCAGGTTATCAATCAGGTGCTGCATTTACTGGGTAAAGTCAACACATTGGAAGTTACAGATGAATTCAGTTACGAGGCACTGGAAGATTTCAGGGTTACTTATGTGTATGCAGAAGAGCTGGGTGAAATAATCTACAAAGGTCGTATGGCACTTGTGCAGCGTGATACTGAAAAACTGAGCAATGTACTTCGCCAGTTGATTAAACACCCGGCCTTTAAACATGACGGTTCGCGCAAATTGCTGGCGGACTGCATTGAACTGATGCACGAAGGCAGATTGTTGTTACTTACCTCTATGCCGGTGCGCAAAATTTTACTCGCCTGCCACAGGAGCATACAAAACCATTTGGGCATACTCATCATCAAAGGCGAAATACGTTTTCACCTGATGCAGGCCAGCATTGAAGAATTAGCTTAATCAATCAACTCTTAAAATCCATAGTTATGCAAGACAACCGCAGTACTCAACTGATGTTTCGCGAGGCGTTACATCTCTACCACCAGGAACAATTTACCCGTGCTTTTCAGCAACTGGAAATTATACTGGCCCTGCAGCCCGCCCACATGCCGGCTAAATACCAGCAGGCTTTGTGCAAAATACATTTAGGGCAGGAGGAAGAGGCTTACCATGATTTATTGCAACTGGTGGAGCAGGATCCGGATCATCATCAGGCACTGTCGCAATTGGCGCAGGTATGCTTTAGTCTGGGTGATAAAACCATGGCGCTGGTGCATATTCACCGGGCACTGGAAAGTGATTGCGATGAAATTAACAGAGCGGAGTACTATTTTATTGCTACCAACTTTTACAGCCTGAGCGGTGAAACGGAAATGGCATTGGAGTTTGTGGAACAAGCCATTCAACTGCAACCTTCCAATCAGGAGTACCTGATTAAACGGGTACGTTTGTTTATTAAGCAGCACCAATATGCCTATGCCTTAAGCTGCCTTAACCAGTTGCTCAAACAAATGCCTTTTTGTCGCGATGCTTATTTCTTGCGTGCCTTGTGCCGCAAGCAGCTCAACGACAATACCGGTGCTCACCTGGATATGGAACGTTTTCGCTCCAACCGCTGTGAGTTACCTTCCTGATTTGAAATTTTAGCTTAGCCAATAAAAGATTCTGCCGGGGCCAAGTGTTTGGGTGAACACGCCCCGTGCAGTTTTTTTTGTTTTGGATATGGAAGCGTTGGTTGGCGGGGGACGCCAACCATGGACAATGTGAGTTACCTTCCTAAATTGAAATTTTAGCTTAGCAAATAAAAGATTCTGCCGGGGCCAAGTGTTTGGGTGAACACGCCCCGTGCAGTTTTTTTGTTTTGGAGTTGAAGCGTTGGTTGGCGGGGGACGCCAACCAAGGACAATTTTTTTTTTCTGCTTGTCACTTTTGGTTGGTTGTTGGTGACACAAACCAAAGCCGGGATTTTACTTCTTCTTTAATGTAGACGTATCTGGACTGGCAAGTACCACCCACTTGTTGTCAACAAACTCAACAAAAAAGCCAAAGCCTTTGTAATAGTTTTTATCGTATTTGAACCAGGCTTTAATGTTGTAGGTGCCAAAATCACGTGACATCTTTTCGGCTTCCACATTGTAAATTTCTATGTGGTCAATTTTCAGGTTACGGCTCAATGCAGTGTCTAAAAACTCCTGCAAGTGATAGAAGTTGTCTTTTATATCTTGCTCAGTAAATGGTCTGTCGTGATAGGGCCACTTGTACTTTCCCGTATGCCATAGGCCGATAAAGGAAGCACTGTCAGATTTTTTTAAATGTGTAATTGCTTTTTCCAATAGTAGCCGGGCTTCTTTCTTAGATATTTTTTGCCCGAATAAATTTGTGGACAGGCTCAGGCAAATAATGGCGAGTAGTAGTGCTTTTTTCATTGTACTAAAATATAAAAAGAGAGCTGTGGTTCAATTTTTATTTTCTGAATCAATCTGTTCTTGTGCTCAACTTTGGTTCATTGCTGGTGTTATGGATTTTGTTGACTTGGTGGCTCTTTTAGATAAATTTCATCTCTTACATAAGTATTGTTAAGCCAAAAGCAGTGTTTAGTATATTCTTTTGCTTTCGTCAATTTGTTTTTTGTAGGTAAAGGATATGTGTCTGCTGCGTTTGTGGCGTGTGGTCTAACGTGTGATACTGAATTAAAAGATTTCTTTGGAAAGTTGGTATGACGAGTTGTTCCTATTATCTCTTATAATCCTAAGGCATTTCAGTTTCATGGCGATACTCATTGTATATAATGATACATATTGTCTGTTGATCAAAACATACAATGTGTATACGTTTGTTAGATGATAAACGAGTCTTTAATAAAAGAGTTTGGCTTGCGAATTAGGGAACTTCGTTCTGAGAAAAATATCAGCCAAGAGAAGTTGTCATTTTTAACGGGTTTCCATAGAACATATATTGGTATGATTGAGAGAGGTGAGAGGAACATTTCTCTTACCAATATGGCAGTGTTTGCAAAAATATTTGAGATGACAGTTTCTGAGCTCCTGAATTTTTCGTCTATAAATCCTAAACACTCTTTTAAGAGATATGAAATAAAAACTGAAGATTAATGTCAAGAAAACACTCATTTGTATTGACATTATCTAACAATGTCACCGAAAAAGAAGGGGTTAATTATCTTATCGAAAATTATACTGGTTTTTTCAAGATTGACTTAGCTACAAAAAAACAATTACTTGATTTATTGAAGATTGACCATAGATTTTTACAAGCGTTCGACCTAATATATGTTCCGGAGATGGTTGGTAAAGTTGCTGATAAAGATTTCATTCAAACATATTTAGAGGATATTATTTTGGTTGAATTGAAGACCACTAAAAAATATCTGCCAGAAAATCCAAAAGGTTTCTTTTTTGGAGCAACTGAAAATGAGTTTAATTTTGGTAAAATACTTGGCGATAGATTTAGATTTTGTTTTGTTAGTATGAATGAAAAAGGGTCTTCTTTTTCTCTTCAAACAATTGAAGAATTAGAAGTAAGAATAAAAAATAAAAGAATACAATATCAAATTAATCTATAGGTTTATTTCCATAGTCTGGTAAACAACCAGATGGAAAACCTAGGTCAATATTTATTTCATCATAATTCATTTGGAAAATGTGAAATTCTATATTGATATAATCTTCATTAGTGCATAATCCATTTTCCAACCTTTCAACCAAACTATAAACTGTTTCATAAGGAACATCTGTTTTTTCACCATCCTCATCAAGTTCCCATTCGAAAGTTTCAGACCAATTGTAAAGTTCTTTAACAATAAGTTCTTTATTGTCATTTATAAATTCAATTAAGTCTTCCATAATTTAAGCACTTAAATTTTATTGTCGCAACAGAGTAGTCTTGGCAAGGAAAACCACCAACTAACAAATCGTGGTCAGGAATTTTAGAAACTTCAACTTGTGCAATGTCTTCATTTGAATGACCAACTTTTCCAAAACGATTATCATAAACCAAAGAAGCATGTTGAGTTTTTGTCGATGGTTCCCATTGGTTACTCCAAACTATTTTATAAGGTGATTTCAGAGCTTTTTTGTAACCTGACGATGCAGATTTCCCATTCCATCCTTCAAGTCCAAGACGAAAGCCTCCAACACCTGCAAATAATTCTACTACTTTAATTTCATTTTCCATTGTGAACAGTTTTTAGGTATTTCACTTTTTCTTCAGCAACTTTTAGGATACTTAAATCTGCTTCCTCGTCAAGAATTTTGTAAGCGATTTGGTCACTTAAAAAATCATTCTGCAATTCTTTTTCGTCAACTTTAAAAAACTCAGCAACTTGCTTAATGATTAGCTTAGTTGGTTGTCTTTCGTTGCGTTCAATCTTAGCAAGTAGAGAAGTGTCAATACTAATTTGTTCTGAAACAAATTTCAAAGTTAAACCTGCACCTTCTCTTAGATTTCTAAGATGTTCTCCAAATGATTTTGTCTTCTTAATTGTTGCCATATTGGTCAAATAATGTCCAAATTTAATAATAATAATTTTATGGACAAAAAAAGTCCAACGAAGTTTTCAACAATTTTTTCAGAGCTTGGTATGACGAGTATAATGAATCGTGTTGTTTTAACGTCAACTTCGCTATAGCTCGTGTCCCCTCGAGCCACCAAAGAAAAATCCGTGCAATCTGTGCAATCAGTGTCGCACTCCTCTTGTACAGGAGTTATTTCTTTTTCTTCCCCGGTATCTTGTTCAAATCCTCGTGCAGGTCTTTGATGGAGCCAAAGCCAATCACATCTTTCAGCACCGGGTCTTTGGATAACTCTGCAGCCCGTATAATTTTTTCTGTACCAAAACGGCCTTTAATGCCGTACACAGTTTTACGTAATTTGTCTTTGCGGCTGTGGTCGTCAAACAGGGAATACTGCACCTGTGTATCGGGTACAAAATCACTTACCGTTACGCCCAAAGCAGCCAGTTGGTTGTTGATGATGGGTTGTGTTTGGTGCTCCTTTTCAAAAGCCTCCATTTTTTGTTTTACTAAGTGCAACAAATCAATGCCGTCCTGCAAAGGTTGAGAGAGAGGAATGCCCGTTCCCCACTCGTAGCCGTCAATGTAGCGGCAGTACAGCGATATGTTACGGCAAAATACGCCTTGCTTTACCATGCGCCCTTCCAGTTTGAGGCAAAGGGACAACAACAACTCCTGCAAGGTTTCCAACTTTTCGCGCTGGTGTTTGGAAATCATGCGTTGCGCGGCCATGCTCTTGTAATCGTGGGTTTCGGTATCTATGGTTACTTCCTGAAAGTTGAGGCGCTGGTGCCAGTACAAACCCACCACACTGCGGCAAGCCGCTTTAAGTTTTTGCGGAGAGGTATACCGCAGTTCCAGCGGAGTGCGAATGCCGGCATGCTCGAGTCGCGTGGCCATACCGCGGGCAATGCCGGGCAGGTCGGTTAGTTTCATGTTTTTCAGAATACCGTCAATGGTATCGGGCATAATGGTGGTAAGGCCATCGGGCTTTTTTACATTGGAGGCCAGCTTGGCTAAAAAGGCATTGGGGGCAATGCCAATGGAGCAGGTAAGGTAATCACCTACTTCATTTTTAATGTCTTTTTTTATTTGTTTGGCCAGCTCTTTCGGGTCTTTGTAAATAAGGTGGTAGCCTGTGAGGTCAATCACAGCTTCATCAATACTTTTTGGAATTACCTTATCTGAGTACTTGCGCAACACGTTCATGATTTTGATGTGTATTTCGCGGTACAGGTTGGGATGTGTTTCCACCGCTACAATATCGGGGCACACTTTTAAAGCCTCGTTCATGCGCATACCACCTTTTACTCCTTTTTTCTTGGCATCAACGGAGGCGGCAATAATGGCAGCAAAACGGTTGAGGTATACACATACGCCCACAGGTTTTCCGCGCAGTTCAGGGTTTACCTGTTGCTCGCAGGTAGCAAAAAAACTGTTCATGTCTACAAACAGAAAACAAGATTCGGGTGCGCGTTGCATGAGTGCTTACAGTGGGATAAAATTACTTCTACGAGCTTACAATTGCATCATCAGTTGGCAGGTAAATTTCAACGCGTTAATCAGCAACTGTTTGTATTTTTTGTTTGGAGAAAAATAAAACTCTCCCTTTCTTCGCATCCGTTACTCGGTTCTTAGTTCATATAATTTGAACAAAAGATTAATAGGGAATCAGGTGTAAATCCTGAACAGTTCCCGCTGCTGTAAGTTTCTGCAACGCAAGTTGCAACCTGTTGCCAGCCTTTACGTCACTGTTCACCTTTGGTGGATGGGAAGACCGGACAACTGGGGAAATGAGTCAGAAGACCTGCCGCAATAACACAAGTGCATGTAGCTTTCGGGAAAAAAGCATAAGGCGTTCTCGGTTCAACCCATTATGGTATTACCGTAATTAATCGCAACGAGCAATCCTTGTTATTTCCTTTGGCTACAGCAATAACTAACGGTTTATGCTGAACGAAAAATACACATGCGGCTCATTTCAACTCAGGTTACTATTAACCTTGCTGAGTGTTGCCTGTGCTGTGTTCCCAACTTCAGCACAAACTGATTCTTCTAAACACATACCTGAGGTGACCATTACAGCCGTGCGCGGAGAGCAATTGCAAACAGGTGCCAAGGTGCAACAATTTACTCCCGCACAGTTGCGTGTATTTGCCACAGCTAATCTGGGCGAACTACTTTCAGCCAACACTCCGGTGTTTATTAAAAGTTACGGACCGGGTAGTTTAAGCAGCATTTCTTTTCGGGGTACCGGAGCCTCACATACCGCAATAGTGTGGAACGGGTTTAACCTGCAAAGTTCCATGAACGGGCAAACTGATTTATCCATGTTTCCGGTAGGTGCATTTGATGAGGTGAGGTTGCAGTATGGCGGCAACAGTGCCTTGTACGGAAGCGGTGCAATTGGTGGCAGCATTTATTTGCGTAACACGGCAGCGTTGGTTGATTCGCCACAGATGCACGTGGCCTTGCAAGCCTCCTCAGGAAGCTTTGGTACACAGCAGTATTTTGGCAGCTACGGTTATTCAGGCAAAAAGTTCAGTGCACAAGTGAAATATTACCGCAATAGCTCAGATAACAATTATACGTTTACCAATACCTCAGCTTTTCAATCTCCTGAAGTAAAACAAACACATGCTGCTTTCACACAACAAGGCGTGGTATTGAATGGCGGTGGGAGCATATCAAAGTTCACCCGCATCAATGCGTATTACTGGTGGCACAACAACCAACGCGATTTGCCGCCTACCATGTTGCAAAGCACTTCACTGGCTACACAAGCAGATGAATCACACCGGGCAGCCGTTGATTTTACATATGCCCGAAACAAATGGCAAAGCATTTTACGCAGCGGATTTTTTCTGGAACAACTTCGCTACAGCGACCCCATTGCTGGTATTGACAGTAAAAACCGTGCGGTCAATTGGGTGAATGAGTTGGAATTTTCTTATACCATTTCATCAATCCTGAAAATGATATCGGGGGTAAATTTTACCAGCATCAATGCATCTTCACCCGGTTATTCATCAACTGCTTCTCCCTCACAAAACAGAACAGCCATTTTCGCAGCTGCCAGATGGGGGAAGCAAACAGCAGCTTCACGTTTTAAATCAGACATGTCAGTACGTGCTGAAAATATTTCTGGAGTTTGGGTGCCCGTTACATTCAGCTTTGGAACACAGATAAGGGTAGCTAATAATTTGCACTTTCATACTTTGGTATCGCGCAATTACCGTTACCCAACGTTCAATGATTTGTACTGGCAACCCGGTGGTAACTTGCAACTGAAACCCGAGTACAGTTTTAATGCGGAAAGCGGATTGAACTATGTGTATACTTTATCAAAGCATCATTTCAAAGCGAACGTAACTGTGTTCAGTCATTGGGTTGATAACTGGATTATATGGTTGCCCGATTCCGTTAACCCCAACGTGTGGACTCCCAACAACGCAGCCAAAGTGTGGAGCAGGGGAGTAGAGTATAGTTTGGGTTATACCTGGCAGCCGAAGTTAAACACAACTGTTTCTATAAACGCTTTGTATACGTGGCAGCAAGCCACACACGAGAAAGTGGCCTTTGCGGGAGATGCTGCTTTGCACCGTCAGTTAATTTATATGCCGAGACAAATGGGCTCGTTGCAGTTGAGTGTACATCACAAAAAGTGTCAATTTAGTTTTCAGCAGGTATATAACGGTTTGCGTTTTACCAGCAGCGACAATTACAATTACCTGCCAGCATTCTGGTTAAGCAGTGCTCAGATGTCCTACACCTTTCAACTGAAAAAATATCCTGCCTCGGCTCGTGCGTTTGTTTCGGCAAAAAATATATGGAATGAAAACTACCAGGTGATGCAATGGAGAGCCATGCCGGGGCGCTACATAGAAGCAGGTTTACGATTAGAATTACTACATAAAATTAAACATCAATAATCATGAGAAAAACAACTTTACTATTTTTATTCGCTATTCTTTCTGTGGCAGTTTCTGCACAAACAATTGCCAATTTTGAAAACATCACCCTACCTGCCGATAGTTTTTGGGATGGTCGGTATGACCAGCAGGCCAAAGGTTTCAGCAGCGGTAATGCCCTTTTTACCAACATGTGGGATACCTCTTTCGGTGGTTTTTGGGCCGATGGATTTGCCTGCAGCAATAAAAAAGATACCATCAACGGAACCTATACGAATAAGTATTCAACTATTACTGGCGGTGGATACAATGCTTCAGCCAACTTTGTTATCGGTCAGCAAAATGCCATAGTGCGTTTAACAGGAAACGGAGCAGGTAAAGTAGTGGAAGGTTTTTATGTCACCAACGGAACTTATCCGTACAGCACCATGAAAAACGGAGATAGTTTTTCGAAGAAATTCGGTGGTGCTAACGGAACTGACCCTGACTTCTTTTTACTGCATGTAGTGGGTTGGCACAACGGAACCTTAAAGAACGATACTGTTAAATTTTATCTGGCTGATTTCCGCTCAACAGACAGCAGCGCTGATTATATCGTAAAAGACTGGCGTTGGGTTAACCTTACCTCATTGGGTAATGTGGATAGCATTAAACTATTTATGACCTCTTCTGATGTGGGTCAGTGGGGAATTAACACCCCGTTGTTTTACGCTATGGACAATTTTACCACACGCGATATTGCCGCAGGTGTTGCACAGGTTAAAACGAACCTGGTTGCTGCGTATCCTAATCCGTTCAGCTCACAAGTAAGCGTTGCCGTTGAGGTAGCATCATCTGTTGAGTTACTGGATATCAATGGCAGAGTAGTATTAAATGAAACCACCGCTGACGCAGGTAAAATCACATTAAATACCACTGAAATTGCCGCAGGAATTTACTTTGTTCGTGTAAGCAATGTTTACGGACAAAGCACACAAAAATTAATCAGGTACTAATGCGTTTTTACAGTCTGTTTTTTATATTTCTGTTGAGCCTTGGCGGAGCAAATGCACAATTTGCTCCGCAGGTTGGCAGGCCCGGTTCTACCGCTATTCACAAGGACAATGTGTTGTTTGTGAACTGGGCACAAACCTGCACCGTTAATCGCGGTTACCAGCATGCAGGTAATCCGTCATTGGGTTATCCTACCGTGGGCGATTCTTCTATGGCTTTGGGCAAAGCGGGCACAAACGGAGTGGTGAGTTTGGGAGATGGTGGAAGTGCAGTACTCACTTTTTACCCCGCCATTAAAAACAAAGCCGGATATGATTTTGCAATTTTCGAAAACGGTTTTCAGTATATTGCTGATTCAGGTTTGGCGTTTTTGGAATTTGCTTTTGTAGAAGTGAGTTCAGATGGTCAGTTCTTTGTTCGTTTCCCCGCAATAAGTAATATAGATACAAGCGTTCAATGCGACCCTTACGGCATCAGCGATGCAGCTAAGGTAGATCAACTGGCCGGTAAGTACGTGTTTCCTTACGGTACCCCGTTTGATTTAGAACTGCTGAAAGACACACCGGGTTTAGATGTTAACCGCATCACACATATTCGTTTGTTAGATGTGGTGGGCAGTATTGATGCACCCTATGCGCAGCGCGATTCACGTGGTGTTATAGTGAATGATCCCTGGCCCACTGATTTCCCCAACAGCGGTTTTGATTTGGATGCCATAGGAGTGATTAACCAGAATGATCCCAACAGTGTGGAGGAAACGCTTCAACAGACCCTTGTTTTATATCCCAATCCTTCTGCAACTCATGCTGCGGTACGATTGCATTTGCCCTTGTGGAATATGCCCGCACAGGTAAAAGTGTATGACATTAACGGGAAAATGATATTGACCCAACAACTCAACCATGCGGGAGATTGCCTTCAGGCTGCTTCATTACCCAAAGGGATATTTTTAGTAGAAGCCGAACAGCAAGGTATCACTTACCGCTGCAAATGGATGATTCAATGAGTTCATCTCGTCTGTTGTTTTTTGTTTCAGTTGCACTAACGGTATTTGCCTGTAAAGAAGAAATTCCGCAAGCACCTGAGTTGCCTTCAGCACAAAGTAACCGTTTGGTGTACGTGATTAACGAGGGGAATTTTCAGTGGGGCAATGCTACCATCACCCGCTTTGATCGCATCAGCAAACAAAAAACGCACGATGATTTTTTTGAAAGTGCCAACCAACGTCCGTTGGGTGATGTGGCACAATCCATCACCTTTCACAACGGATTGGGTTATCTCGTCATCAATAATTCCTCCAAAATTGAAGTAGTAGATTCTGCAACGTTTGTCACCAAAGGAGTCATCAGCGGATTGACCTCACCGCGTTACCTGTTGCCTGTGGGAGGCAACAAAGCTTATGTAACCGATATTTATTCCAACTGCATTTGGGTGGTGAATCTGAATACGCGTACACTCATTAAAACCATTCCTTGTCGTGGGTGGACGGAAGAGTTGCTTTTGCACAATGGCAAAGTATGGGTTACCAACCTGCGCACCAATTACCTCTACCGCATCAATCCGGTTACAGATATTATGGAAGATAGTGTGTTGCTTGGTTTTCCTGCAGGTTCATTAGTAACGGATGCCGGCAATAAATTGTGGGTATTGTGCAGTCAGGTTTTGCAAGCCAATGCGCCTTCCCGTTTGATGCAACTCAACGCACAAGGTACGCAGGTACTCAAAATATTTGATTTGGGCACGGGAGCAGGGAAGGTGTTGCGCACCAGCCCCGACCGCACGCAGCTCTACTGGATAAAGGGCAACATCTACAGCATGCATATGACCGCTGATTCACTTCCTGTTGCTCCTTTAATAACCAAACAGTCGGGTGAAAATTTTTACAGTTTAGGAATAGATCCTGTGAGCGGAGAAATTTATGCAGGCGATGCACTCGATTATGTGCAGAAGGGAAACGTGAAATGTTTCAGTGCAGCCGGAGTATTCATCACTTCATTTAAAGCGGGTATCACACCGGGAAATTTTGCCTTTAACTAAATGGAACACAAAACCTGTGAACGTTGTGAAGCTGAGTTTACCTGCCATGTGTCGAACATCGACAATTGCTGGTGCATGGATGTGCAGGTGAATGCTGCGGCTAAAGGAGTAATTGCCTCCAGCCACAACGATTGTTTGTGTGAGAAGTGTTTGAGAGAAATAGCTTTACAAACAACCGGTAAGCCACTTACCCGCGAAGAATTGAAACCCAACGAACATTATTACTTTAATGAAAAAGGTTTGATGGTACTCACCGCCACTTACCTGTTGCGCAGAGGCTACTGCTGTGAAAACGGCTGCCTGCATTGCCCTTATGGGTTTAAGAAATAACTGCCAACTTTTGACCACACAACTACTATTGTGCAGGAGAACTTCATAGAAATTGTAAACGGAAAATAAACCGATACAATAGACTGTGTGTATTTTCTATCATTTGAAAAGGTGGTTTTGAATAATTTCATTATTTCAAATGCAATTGTATTCTATTGGTTTATAATATATTGAATATTTAATCTCGTTTTTTTAAGAAGAGCCGGGACTGTTTGAAATCCGATGTACATCTTTCTCCGTATGTACCTCAAACAATCATCTTAATATGAGAAAACGAATTTGGTTCAAAGTTGGAATAACGTTGTTGTCACTAACTTTTATTTTTCTGTTTGTGCTGATAGCACATATCTATGTAGCAACACATAAGAATAAAAATGACCAAAGGCACAGGCAGCTGAGCCGTATTGACTTTAAGCAACCTATTGATCAAGCTGAAGCATATAAGATAAGGAGTTTTGTTGCCGGTATGGAAGGGGTGGATGCAACATTCTTCAATATTCAGCAGGGCACCTTGGTTTATACTTATGAAGAAGGCAGACAAACTTCTGAGAATATATTTAACCAACTTATTCAGTTTGGAAAATATAAAGCACAAAGGTACATGGTCACTTCAAATCAGGCTGCAAATGGTTGTCCGGTTATTGGCAACGACAATTCTTTAAAGTCACGGTTTACCCGTTTTATAGCAAATATTTAACCCTTAAATTATATTTACATGAAAAGAAATCTCCTTACCCTTTCAGCCTTTGTATTAGGCTTATCAATGATGTATTCATCTTGTAAAAAAGATGATACAGAAACTAAAGTTACACCAACACCTGTTGCTCCAAGCCTCTATGATAGAGTTGGAGGTACAGAACTGGTTGCTGATCCCGCAAATTCAGGTCAAATGATTGAGAAAGGTCGTTTAACATTACGCGCAGTTGTAGACAGTTCTATTCTTGTTATTGCTGCCGACACCCAAATGGCAAAGTATTTCCCTGTATTGTTTGCTGAATTAGGTGCAGGAAATACCAGTGGCTTATCTGCGTTAAGTGAAAATTTCACTGATTTTATGTGCAGTGCAACAGGAGCTAAAAACACAGCATATGCCTACATGGGCAAAAACATGAAAGATGCACACGATCCGGCAAAACACAGCAGGATTGCTGTTAAAGTTGATGCTGCAGATTTTGATAAGTTTGTTGGTAATATTGGTGCCGGATTAGCTCAGAATGGAGTTACATCTGCCAATAATAAAGAACTGGTTGATGACTTGGTTGCACTACTTTATACTACTAAAGCTGATATTGTACAGCGATAAAGATTGTTCTTATTGTTTTATTTTTTTGATACTGGCCCGGATATATTTTATCCGGGCTTTTTATTGAATGATACTTTGCGTGGTTCTTTTCATCACGAACAACAAAACTTACACCTTCTCCCGAATTCTCTTTCCTGTTAAATGCAGGAACCTCAGCGTGTGCAAGAGCGCAGCCATAAACAACCCGAGTAAGAGTGCCATCCATATGCCGTACACATCAAAATTTTGTACAAAGGCCAAGTAATATCCTAATGGTAAACCAATGCCCCAGTAGGCAAGTAGTGTAACAAAAGTGGGTATGTTCACATCACTCACCCCGCGCAAAATGCCCAAACCAATGGCCTGTGTGCCGTCAAACAATTGGAAAAAGCCGGCAATAATAACCAGTCCTGTAGCGTAGCGTATTACTTCCGGTTCATTGGTGTAAAGGGCCACCAGTTGTTTATCAAACAGCAGAAACAATAGTGCAAACACCGTCATAAAAGAGAGTCCGCAATAAATAGCCGAAATGCCTGTTTTGCGTACCTTTTTCCATTTGTGTTGCCCCAGCGCATCGCCCACCTTAATAGAAGCAGCAATGGATATTCCGGATACAATCATGTACGTTACCGAGGCCAGGTTAATGGCCACATTGTGCGCTGCCAGCTGGTAAGTACCTAACCAGCCAATCAAAAAGGCCGAACCCGAAAAGGCACCTATTTCAAAAAAGTATTGCATACCAGCGGGCAGTCCCACTTTTAGAATTTTGACGAAGTATTGGTGCTCATAAAAGTGAGACATCTTTCTGCGAATGAGTGCGCTGAATTCAGGCACGTACCACAAAACCGCCCACATGGCCACCACCATAAATACGCGGGTAATTAAGGTGGCAATTCCCGCTCCGTTCAGTCCCATTGCCGGGAACCCCCATTTGCCGTAAATAAGAACCCAATTGAGCAACACGTTCATTAATAATCCCACAACCGTAACCGCCATGCTATAGGTTGTTTTAGATAAACCATCGCTTATTTGTTTCAGAAAGAAAAACAAGGCAAAAGGCAAAGAGGTCAAGCTGAGTATAAGCGTGTATTCTATTGAAAGTTTTTCTACTGCAGGTGGTTGTTTGAACCAATGGAAGTTGTAGGCCAGCAAAGCAACAATAACAGCAAGCACAACACCCAAAATGAGGTGCACCAGCAATCCGTTGTTGTAAATGAGTTTGATTTCATCGGGTTCGCCTGCACTGTTACTTTTCGCAATCATGGGCGAAATAACGGTTCCCGTACCTATGCAGATAACCATAATCAGAAAAAATACCGCATTGCTTACTCCGGCAGCAGCCAGTGCATCAGCGCTCACGTGACCCACCATTACGGTATCGGCCACACCCATCAACACAAAACCCAGCTGGCCGATAATAAGCGGCACACTCAGTTTGAGAATGGACAAAACATACGGAAGGTAAGTGCGGTAATGGTTTCTCAACATAAAAAATAGCCGGCAAATATAGGGGATTTCAAAACTGCTCCTTTCTGTTTTTATGTAAGCGCCCCAAATGTTACCTTTGTCCTTTAAACACTACCACCAGCTATGCGTGTATATTTTGATAATGCGGCTACTACGCCATTGGATAAAGAGGTC
>JAGPCK010000068.1 GCA_018058135.1 Bacteroidia bacterium
TTGAGGTTCATTAAGTAAAGAAATATAATCGAGTTCGTGGTGCTTCATTGGTGCGAAATTAGGTAAAGTACACGGGCATTTCGGGGCTAAATATCAACACACAAACTGCTTGATATTTAAACACAAATGAGTAAATTTGAGAAACAAAATAATTATTATGAAAATAACTGCAACCTTGTGCCTGATGACTTTGGGAGTAAGTTGTGCTGCACAAATTACTTATTCTAATTTCCTTATTCATGAAAACAGAGCTCTCACCAACCCGGCACTTACCGGTTGGGCAGATACAAAGGCCTCAATGAGTCTGTTTCAGACCTGCGAAAGTGCCTTTGGATGGACTCAACCCAACCATTTGGGTACAACACTTGTAGCTGAAGTAAAAGCTAGGAAACTGCAAGGAGCCTTTGGATTTTATGGCAACTATATAACCAACAAATTTAACTTTGTTGACCGTGAAGGCGGTGCAGGTATAGCTTATGCATGGAGAAAAAACATTACGGAAAAAACTGTTTTTTCAGCCGGTATTCGTACAGGTTTTCTGTTTAGCCATTGGGATTATAATAAACTGAACGGACCAGGCAGTCAGGTTCCATCTACTCCCTTTCCTCCATCCAAGTCATACTTTGTGCCTGACTTGGACCTGGGTTTAGCCTTAATTTCAGAAAAATTCTGGTTGGCTATGGCTATACGTCATGTTCTGAATACCGATTATACAATAATTACTCAAGATGGTGCAAACAGTGAGTTAAAAACAATAGCTGAAATGAAATACCGCGATTTAAATTTACAGGCTGGATATCGGTTCCTTTTGAAAAAACAAATGGCCATTCACACATCAGTTCTGGTAAACAGAAATAAAAGCGAAATTATACCACATCTAGTTAATGAAGTGTGGTATAAAGACATGTTCATGTTAGGCGGATATTTAAATTCAGCAAATGAAGTAGCAGTGAATGCCGGCATACGTAAAAAAGGATTCACTCTCACAGGTGCATTTTCTCCCGATTCATACAATAAAATTCAGGTAGGGATAAATTACGTAATCAAATAACACTGCTTAAGGACATTTGTTTTAACGGTTGTGTCCCCTAACTTTGCCCGAAAAGCAAGTTATCATGACACAACAAGAATTTTTAGCTCAAAACAAAGACCGTTTCTTAAATGAATTATTTGAATTGCTGCGCATCCCCTCCATCAGTGCAGATTCAGCTTATAAAGGTGACGTAGCGCAAGCAGCAGAATATGTAAAAGAAAAACTAATTGCTGCAGGTGCTGATAAAGTAGAGGTTTGCCCAACTGCCGGCCACCCTATTGTATACGGTGAAAAAATGATTGACCCTCAATTACCCACAGTGTTGGTTTACGGTCACTACGATGTACAACCTGCAGTTCCTTTGGATTTGTGGCACACACCACCTTTTGAACCTACCATTAAAAAGACAGCCGTTCACCCTGAAGGCGCCATTTTCGCGCGTGGTTCAGCTGATGATAAAGGACAGTTTTACATGCACGTGAAAGCCTTTGAAATTATGATGCAAACCAACTCTTTGGCTTGTAATGTAAAGTTCATGATTGAAGGTGAAGAAGAAGTAGGAAGTTCCAACTTAGGCACTTTTTGTAAAGAAAATGTAGAACGTTTAAAAGCTGATGTGGTTCTGATTTCGGATACCTCCATGATTGCTAATGATGTACCTTCTATAGACACCGGCTTGCGTGGCTTAAGTTATGTAGAGGTAGAAGTAACCGGCCCAAACCGCGATTTACACAGTGGTGTTTATGGCGGTGCAGTTGCTAACCCCATCAACATTCTGGCAAAAATGATTGCCACCATGCACGATGAAAACAACCACATTACCATTCCGGGCTTTTATGAAAAAGTTCAAGAACTTTCAACCACTGAACGCGCTGAGTTAAACAAAGCACCTTTCGACATTGAAGAGTATAAAAAAGATTTGGGAATAACTGATGTGTGGGGCGAAAAAGGCTATACCGTATTGGAACGAACAGGCATTCGTCCGACATTAGATTGCAACGGCATTTGGGGTGGTTACACCGGAGAAGGTTCAAAAACGGTTTTACCTTCCAAAGCATTCGCAAAAATCTCCATGCGTTTAGTACCCAACCAAACTACTGATGAAATCACCGATCTGTTTAAAAAACATTTTGAAAGCATAGCCCCTAAAGGTATAAAGGTGGTAGTAAGGCCTCACCACGGTGGCGAGCCGGTGGTAACTCCTACCGACTCACCTGCCTACTTAGCCGCTGCAAAAGCGATGGAAACAACCTTTGGCAAAAAACCTATTCCCACACGTGGAGGAGGAAGTATTCCTATTGTAGCTTTATTTGAAAGTGTACTCGGATTAAAATCAGTACTGATGGGCTTTGGATTAGACAGCGATGCCCTGCACTCGCCTAATGAGCACTACGGTATTGTTAACTATTACAAAGGCATTGAAACCATTCCGTACTTTTTTAAGTACTTCGCAGAACTGAAAAAATAAACCCTTCGCACAAAGCCATCAGACTCCTGTTTATTCATGATTCTGGTGGCTTTTATAGTATGTCAACAGCCCTTAAACCCAAAGTATTATTTTTACCTGCCTGGTACCCGCACAAGTACGACCGCATGGCGGGGCTGTTTGTACAACAACATGCACAATGCATTTTACCTTATGCTGATGTAGCTGTTTTACAAATTATTCAACAACCTGAAGTTCCCCGGCATTTAATAGAGAGTACAACAGAGAACGGCATTTTCACCTACCGCATTTATCTCAAACAAGTTAGTTTTCCGGTAATAGGAAAACTGATCAACCTACTCAATTATAAATGGGCCGCTAATTACGCCTACACACAGGTAGAGAAAAAATGGGGAACACCCAACTTGTGCCATGTACATATTTTAACCCGTGCCGGATGGTTGGCTCATCAACTAAAAAAAACCAAACAGATTCCCTACGTTATATCCGAACACTGGTCAAGGTATTTCCCGCAAAATGCGGCCAGCTATCAAGGTAAAACGCGCCAAAAATATACCCGAAAGTTTGTTGCTGAAGCAAGTGCCGTTTATCCGGTGAGTGAGGTATTAAAAAACGCTATGCTCTCGCACGGATTAACGAATACAAATTACCACATCATTCCCAATGTAGTTGACACCAATCGCTTTATTCCTACCGGTCACAAAACCAGCAGCAAAAAAACACGATTTTTAAGTGTTACCTGCTTTGACGAAAAATCGAAAAACCTGAACGGGCTTCTACATGCTGCTTACGGATTAGTTTCTTCAGGAAAGAGTAACTTTCACATCACTTTTGTTGGTGACGGAAAAGACAAAGTACAGATAGAACAGAAAGTGCAGGAACTTAACCTTTCCGCTTTCTGTACTTTCACAGGGATTTTAGAGGGTGAGGCTTTAGCTGAAGTTTACCGGCAAAACGATGTGCTCATCTCGAACAGCAACTACGAAACTTTCTGTATTGTTTTGGCAGAAGCTATGAGTTGCGGGCTGTCGGTTATAAGCACCCCAACAGGCATAGCCACTCAACTTATATCTGCTGAGAACGGCTGGCTCATTAACATGGCCGATAATGATGCGTTACAAAAAGCTATGCTGGAGGCCATGACTCACCCCAAACAAACAGATGCTGCAACACAACATGCACTCATCGCCCATCAATTTAGTTTTGATGCAGTGGGGAAACAACTGGTGGCACAGTACCAAAAAGTTTTACATCCTTAATTCGTACATTCGTTTTATGGCTTTGCGTATTATAGGAACATTTGCCAACCGCATTTTAACGGCTGTACTCAACTTTGCCATTGTACTGATTACAGCTAAACTCTTCGGTGCAGAAGGGCGCGGAGAAATCAGTCTGCTAGTACTAAGTGCTACCATTATTCAAATTTTATCAGGTATTGCAGGTGGTGGTGCACTCACCTATCTTGCTCCACGTTATCGTTTCAGCCAACTATGGCTTATCTCAACACTGTGGTGCATTGTAGTCAATTACATCATGATGTGGTTACTGCAAAAATTTCATCTTATACAGCCGGGAACAGAAACATTGTTACTGATGTTTGCTTTACCTGCAGCATTATTTAGTAACCAGCAAAGTTTACTGCTGGCCTTTCAACGGGTGCATGCCTATAATCTGGTGAGTGTTATACAACCGCTTACTTTACTGGCTTATGTTTGGTACTTCGGCACTCAAAATCAGGAGCACTACACACAAGCTATAGCCTTATATGCTACAGGAGGTTTTTACAGTTTTATGTTGGTGTACTTTATCAGCTTTATTTTTTTACAACGCCTACCTGAATTGCCTTCAGCCGGAGTTACAGAAATAGGCAAGAAGTTTTTGTTTCACGGTGGCTGGTCGCAGGTGGCCAACTTAGCCCAACTGATGAATTACCGTTTCAGTTATTATTGTTTAGAGGCCATGAAAGGCATAAGTGCATTGGGCATATTCTCCACCGGAGTCTCTATTGCTGAATCTGTGTGGGTGTATAGCAAGAGTTTATCAACGCTGCAATATGCGCGAACGGTAAATGAACAAGACAAACAAGCATCAGCAGTAATGGCAGTTAGTCTTTTGAAAATAAGTGTTGCAGGCACCGCTGTACTGACCTTAATATTGATTTTACTTCCTGAATCTCTTTATGCCTATTTATTAGGAGGAGATTTTTCCAGCATCAGTAACATCATCGGTTTAATCAGCATCAGCATTCTTTGTTTGAGTGCATATACCATCTTGGCATCTTATTTTTCAGGAACAGGAAGGCACAACATCAGTTCACAGGCCTCTGTTAGCGGCTTAATTGTTACTATTGTGTGTTGTTTGTTATTCATTCCCAAATGGGGAGTAATGGGCGCAGCATGGGCAATGAATGCCTCTCACCTCACCAACTGTATTTTTCTATTTTACCGTTTCAATAAAGAGAATAAAATGAGTTGGAAAGAATGGTTACCTAAAACAAATGACAAGGAAACACTGAAGCAGGTAATGAAAAGAATCTAAACCAGATGGCTTTGTTGCAACATTCGGGCAACATACTTACCAATAATATCAAATTCCAGATTCACCTTATCTCCCACCCTGAGCTGTTTAAAGTTGGTGTGTTCGAATGTATAAGGAATGATGGCCACTGAGAAAAAGCCGATACCGGATTCTACAACAGTAAGACTTACACCATTAATACAAATGGAACCTTTTTCTACGGTAACATGGTGCTTTTCTTTTGGTTCATAATTAAATGAAAAGTACCAGCTACCATTTGTCTCTCGTACCTCTTTGCAAATACCTTTAGAATCAACATGACCCTGCACAATATGACCATCAAAGCGGCCATTGGCAGGCATACAACGTTCCATATTTACTTCGTCAGCCAGCGCCAAATCACCCAAATTGGTTTTTAAAAGCGTTTCCTCAATAGCGGTGACGGTGTATGCTGTTCCTGCAATATTTACTACTGTAAGACAAACACCATTGTGCGCCACACTTTGGTCAATTTTTAGTTCATCAGTAAGGTTGCTTGAAAACGTGATATGTAAATTTCCGGATTCTTTCTTTAGTGCAATCACCTTTGCTTGCTGCTCAATAATACCTGTAAACATTACCTTATTAATTGAATATTACCTTTTAATACCCGTTTGGTGATACCCTCTAAGCGGTATTCATATACTTCACAAACGTAAAAATATACTCCGTCAGTTACATCCTTTCCTGAGTTCATCTCCTTACCATACCACAAAATATCGGGGTCATTGGTTTTGAATATAAGCTGCCCCCAACGGTTATAAATCTGCATATTTACTTTTTGAACAAAACGATAAGGGAATGGGCCAAAATAATCATTAAAATTATCTGACTTACCGGGTGTAAACACATTGGGCAATTTGTATTCCGGACAATTGTCAACACAAGTAGCATAACTGCGTATGCTTTCGTTATTAAACGAGTCAATTGACGTTACCCGATAACATCCTGCAACAGATTGTTTGAGAAAATCTCTGAAATCATTGTATGTAGTATCTGTTGGAGAGTTTATTGTTGCCAGTAAAACAAAACCTGTATCCAAAATTGATTTGAAATACACTTTGTATCCTATCACGTCCTTAGCACAGGTATTGTTCGGATTGTTCCACATCAATTTATTTCTAAATAGTGTGCACTCGGTTTCAGCAATCGGGTTAGGAGGACAAGGTGCGGTAGTATCGTTAGGTATACCAATGGCTTCCTGAGAAAAATTAATTACCGGAAATACGTAACCGGGTACATAAAACTGACCAACGGTTTTGATATAATATTTGTAAGAGTTTCCGTTAATCAAACCTGCATCGCGGTAGTACGGAACTGTTGTTTGTCCTATTGAATCATATAGGTTGGTACTGTTATTCCACCTGTAAATAACGTAACGGTTATTTTTCCATTGCACCTTAGTGAACCAACCCAAATTGAGTGCCTCATCATCAGGTACGGGTATCAGAAAAACAGAAGATGCTGGTCGGCTCTTGCCTATATATTGACGTTTAAGCCCAAGCGAATCACTATAAAATTCAATCACATAGGAATACGCTTTTGTCAGTGTATTAAGGTTGGCTGATGAATCAACATAACTGGAGTCATTAAAAAATGCGAATGAATTGCCGGTAAGTGAATCCACAGGCACAAGGTTACTTCCGTCAAAACCTTCCGAACGATAAATCACATATTTGTAAGGGCCCGGGTAGTTCACGGAGTCCATTTTATCAGGCTTAGACCAGCCCAGATATATTCTACCGGAGACATTATCTGTTTTGAGTATACTTACATTAGTAATTACCGGACGGTCTTTAATAAGTTCGCTGCATATTTCTATGCTGGAATAACTTTCCGTTAGGGCACTATATATAGGTTCTCCATTTCCCCCACGTGGCGAATAAATCGCTACAATGCGATAACAGTAACGAGTACCGGGAGCGAGTCCCAGTCCTTTTTCATTATCATAATACTGCGTATTCTCATTTCCGATAATGGTATCGTACAATCCAAATCCGGTATACGCAGGAACTCCTGTTTCACAATTAGAGGGAGTCCATTTTGAACTGTCTATTCTGCGGTAAATGTAATATCCAACTGCAGTTCTGCAGGTATCACGGTTCCAGTTCAGAATAAAGCCATCTTCAAATTGCTTAACTGTTGGATTCTTGGGTGAAGGGGCCACCACTTTCACATTGAAATATTCCAAATCAACCAGATTCACTTCGGGAAGTGTTCTTTGGTCTTCCGCTTTAAAAACTATCTGAAAAGGAAAACGTCTGATGTGCTCGCACGAAGGGGTCCAAAAGAAAGTTGATTTCACACTGTCTCTTGCTACCTGTGCCGGTGGAGTAAACAGTGCTTTATTACCGGCAATACTAAACGGTGCACCAAATGCTGTTAACCTTATAAAATCTCTGTTTACGTCTTTTGCCTTCACCGGAATAACCAGTTGAGTTCCTACTTCAACACAGGTGTCAATAACATTATCTATTACAGGTGGGTCATTTAAACATATACTCACCGTAATCTGCATATCCCGAATAATGTAACCTACTTCTACTCCGTTTCTGAACTCCTGAATCAAAATGGCAATGTTATAAATACCCGCATTCAGCGGATTCTCCCAAACCAATTCTCCGTTAGACCTGTCTATAGTAAACTTAACTGAACTTTGCGGTATGTTAAAACCAAAAACATCCAAAGTGGGGCTCTGCTTGGGTGGTATAATGGTAAACACCAAACTATCCCCATCCGGATCATATGCCCCGGGATTATGAATAAATGTTTTACCTACACATGCAAAATCGATAGGAGGTAAAAGAAGAACCGGTGAACTATTTACTCCGAAAAAAGGATTGATTTTGATATAACACTCAACATAAAACGGAGTGAGGTAGGAATTATCCATGTTATTGATTCCTCCAATACGGTTCGGATCAATAAAAAAAACCTTAAAAATCCCTGGTCCCCCGTAGGTGTGCCTGGCTACATAAGTGCTCTTCCATGTAGTATTAGGCAAATCTACACGCGAAATACGGTTAACAGTTGATGATGAACCATCACCCCAATAAATATCCACCTGAGGTCTGTCGGCTAATGGTGCCTCCGGAGGGTTCTGGTTTTCTGTATATGTTATAAGTGTAACCTCGTAAGTAAGGCCAGAGACAAGTCTATATGTTATTTCACCAGCCTTATAATGTGAAGCAAACACATTGATGCCGGAAATAGACAGTAGAAGTATTATTAATATCCTGTTCAAACCTTACGAATATACTGAGGAATACAATCAGATGAAATCATTTGTTCTTTAATAACAAAAATTCAGCCACACAAGTTGCATGAGACCAATAAAAAAGGCCGCCCATACAAGCTGGGCGGCCTTATCACTTGGTTTCATTATATATTAATTGACTAAAATCCTTTGCGACTTTTGTACATCTGAAGTGCCTATAATCAGAAAGTAATACCCTTTTTTTAGTCCCTTCACATCTAATCTTACTGATTGTCTGCCTTTTTCGATTACAATCTTTTTCACTTCATTCCCAAAAAGGTCAACAAATGTGATATTCATTTCTTGAGGTGCTTCGGTAGAAAAATCAATTTTGAGTACTTCTGTTACCGGATTTGGAAATGCAGATACCTCAATACCCTCAACTGTCTCAACTAGAGGCGTAACTACCATAATGTTGCTATATTCAAAGCCTGCGTTATAATCAACCTGTTTTAGTCTGTAATATAGCATTCCTTGTGGTGCTGTTTGATCAACCCAACTATACTCGGTTATCGTATTTGTCGTTCCCTTACCGTTTATTTTGCTCAAGGAAATAAAATTAACCCCATTAGTTGAACGTTCCACTTCAAAGTGTGAGTTTGACAATTCTGACGAAGTTGACCAATTAACAATTACACTATTCATTGGAACACGATCAGCACTAATATTCAGCCATACAACGGGTAGTGGAGACATTTCAGAAATTGTTCTTGGGCCGGTAAAATTTCCCATTGTATTGCTCCAAACTGTAGTCCCATTTATTTCAATTTGCTGACTAGCACCACCTCCACCAGTTGAAGTAAGTGAACTACCTGAAATTAGTACTACTGTAGAACCTGATGACATTCTAAGTTTACTTCCGCCACTAAAAAAATTTAATGTCCCTGAAACATTAACAGTAGTTGCTGATCCCGACCTAAAGTCTACATTAGAACTAATAGTTACAGTATGCCCTGATTGAATATTGATAACATCACCAGCCAAAGGGGCACCACTCGGAGACCAAGTGCCTCCAGATGTCCAACCACCTGATCCCGTTGAAGTTTTAGTTGCCGCATAACTTTCTTTCACGAAAGCAAATGATGCGACTGTGATTAATAAAAACAGAATTTTATTATTCATAAGGTTAGGATTAGGGGTTATTTGACTAATATTCTTTGTGAAAACCTGTTTTTACCCTGGTTAATTTGCACTGTATAACTTCCCTTTTGCATTCCTGCAACACTTAACCAATACTGATAATCATTTGTTGAGGTAAGCTTCACTTTTACTTCTTGTCCATTGCTGTTAAATACCCTTACTTCAACTTGGCTATTTGGTGCATTTTCAAATTTTATTTGAAGCGTTTCGCTAACCGGATTTGGATACAAAACCACATTAATAGGAAGAGCAACTTTATTACGCTCAACATATATTATTTGAGAGAACTCATATTTTCCATCAAAATCAACTTGCTTTAATCTGTAATATGCCGACCCATCTACGTAGGTATCAAAATAGTTATATGCGATAGTTGAAGCAGAATTATTATTTCCTTCAACAAAATCAATTGTTGTAAAATCGGCTTCATTTTCCATTCTGCGCTGGATTTCAAATCCTTTGTTATTGACTTCTGTTGAGGTAAGCCATTCTATTTTGTTACCCTCGGGAAATGCAACACCTGTTAATGACACCAATTCTACCGGAAGTGGACTTGCTGTGTAATCCTTTGTCCCTAAGGAGTAATAACCATCATTACTTATCGTCACACCAGAAAATGTTACTGTTGATCCGGCAACACTTGAGCCGGTAGCTAACTCAGTCCAGTTACCCGATTGACCGCTTCTGTATAACAAAACATAATTTGATGCATTTGTCATTGTATAGCTTCCCAATCCTGCATTGGATGCATCAAATTGAACATCTGCAACAATGTTTGTACTGCTATTGGTTACATCAAAATACCAAATTCTTTCCCATCGGCTATTGTTAAATCCGGTCATCCCTCCAACATCAGAAGTATTTTCACCATTAGTTACTGAATTTCTGCCAGTCATTATGTAATCCCCATTATCTAAACCTGATACTGATGTAAGTGAAACTCCCCCACCCCTGGCTGTATTAAATGAAGAATTGGCTCCGTCTGATTCCTGGCCTATACCTGCAACATCAAAATCATAGTTACCTTTTGCAACATCATCACCGGAAAACAGGTCTGATGAAGTTGTTAAAGCATATTTAGCGGACAAATAATTATCTACGATTTTTCTCTCGCTACTGCTTAAAGCTTTACGGAACACTATAATCTCAGCAATGTGACCGTTAAAAGGACGGCCATCTGAAGCATTCATGGCGCCTATATACAAATTTGAAGCATGGTTACTGATTGAGGTTGAAGATTCAGTGGAGGTAACATCCAGCGAGCCGCCAATGTATTGCTTTGCCCGTTGTGCTGCTGCCAGAGAACCGTCAAACACCATAGAAACCATGTAGTTGGTTGATGTTGAAAAGGATGAAGCCGTACTAAATCTATTTCCGTTACCTTCAAGATCAAGACTCAATTTACTGCCTGAGTAAAAGAACCAGCTATATGCCTGCTGACTTCCAACTCCTGTTCGCTTTGATACAATTGCATTGACATCACCTCCTAATCCTAAAGGACGAACAATGGCATAAAAAGTCATACCGCTTGCATTATCAAGATTATTATTATCCGATATCATTAACTGATCCGGATGAGAAGTGTTATTATCAAATAACAAAGTAGGCATACCATTTATCACATTTGTCTGATACAATGGCTGAAGATTTGAAGTTCCCTGAGTGGCATGATTGGAATTACCTGATTGATCACTCCAGTTACTAACAGCAGCTCCATGAACTGTGGAACTGGTTCCTGCATCAGCTTTAATCCATAGTGGACAGTTGGCTGAAGAACTAACTCCGGCAGGACCGCTTTGTGCAAATACCACCGAATTTAAAATGCCAAAATAAAGGCACATTAATAACTTGTAATAATTTGGTTTCATTTTTATATGATTTTGGTTGGTTTTAATCTTTACAAATAGTGCTTCAACTTGGGGATTAGTGAAAATCACAAACGAAGCAATAATTCCTTTTAAATAATTTATATCAACATGAATATCCTTCATAAATGCTTTAGAATAAGTTATATTAATATATTTCATAAGACACTTTTATTATTTACTGAAAGACAAAGTTACCGTTGACCATATCCACACGGCCTTCGTTTTCCACATTGCGAAATGTTCATTTGTAGCATTTTACAGAACACACTATACAGAAGCGAGGTTATCAACAAAAACGACTGTGCAAAACCGATTTTCAGATGAAAAAAATATAAGCGCCTCCTCACAAAGGATGATTTTGTGGAAAAATGAAAGGAGGAATTTCTGAGACAGATCTTTGAATTTATTCGTTTAAGGCATCCGCTTGCATCATTCACTAAGAATGCCTGAGCAATAACTTCATCTATTTGTAAAGCATAAACGACACAACACACCCCTTTGGGGCTTATGCTATACTGACTATATTTTATCTCAAAAGATTCCATTTGTTAGCAAATATGTGGACAAATATAATATTATTTTTATATTTCAAAATAATTCAACTGCTATTTTTAACAATTCATCTAAAAATAACAAGCATTCGACTAATAGATAAACGAAAAGACATGAACCATGGATTTCATAAAGCAAAAAAAAATCCCGCCTAATAGGCGGGATTTTTAAAATAATATATAATGAATTGAATACTAGTCTTTTGAAACCAACTCAGCTGCGATGAATTCTCTGTTTAAGCGGGCAATTACTGTTAATGGAATCTCTTTAGGACATTCAGCTGAGCAAGCACCTGTGTTAGTGCAAGCACCAAAACCTTCAGCATCCATCTGGTTTACCATAGCAATAGCTCTTTGGCGCCTTTCCGGCTGTCCTTGAGGGAGTAACGCAAACTGAGACACCTTTGCTCCTACAAACAACATGGCTGAAGAATTCTTACAAGCGGCTACACATGCACCACATCCTATACAGGTTGCTGCTTCAAAAG
>JAGPCK010000069.1 GCA_018058135.1 Bacteroidia bacterium
GGTAGTGTACCATTTATCACTTTTTGAAGCGTGAATTTTGTATGGCAAAGAAAACGAGAGTTTTAGGTTGTAAAAAAGGTAAAAAAAAGAGGAGTATAAAGACAGGCTTTGAGAAGGAGAATGTGGGAGAGGTTGTTAGTATTGAGTTTTCAAAACCAAGGTGTACCATTTATCACTTTTCTGAAAAAAAAAATATGTTAGTTGTCAGGGAGGGTATTCACCCTCCCTTCTTTCATGTAATTTTCCAAGGAGCAATATCTTCATGCAGGGTATTTACCCTGCTTCCAATATCGTTTAGAACTTATACATAATGCGACAAGTACTAGTGAATAGTTTAGCGATAGGTAAGGGTGAATACCCTTACCGGCATTTTGTGTATTACGTAGCATTAGCTATTAAAAACAAATGCAAAGCCGCAAACAGCGTATAGTAAATAAGCAAGAGTTAAGTAACGGTGAATACCTGCTTCTACTATCTGTTAAGAACTCACACACTGTGCAACAAATTGTAGTTTAGCGATAGGTAAGTGTGAATACCCTTACCGGCTACTGCAACACAACTGCTTGCATAAAGTGAATGCTTCGTTTACAGTATCTTCGATAAAAAACTATGAACTGTAACCACTGTCAAGGTCCTTGCATAAAAAAGGGCAAATACAAAACAGCGCAATTGTACAGGTGTAAAACATGCTTCAAGTACCAGCGTAGTATCTATAAAAAATCAACAATAACCGCAGCACAGGAAAAACTATTAGTACAACTCAACAATGAAGGTATGAGTATAAGTTCCATGAGCAGATTACTTCAAATAACCAAAAGCAGCGTACAAAGAAAAATACTGACCCTAAGTAAAACCGTTAGAACAACAACAACACAAGCAGCTCCATTTCAGGAGTACGAAACAGATGAGTTGCGCACGTACATTGGCAGCAAAAAGAACGAATGCTGGATTATATATGCCATAGAAAAATCCACCAGAAAAATAATTGACTACACTGTAGGCAGAAGAAACACCGTCAATATCAGTAAAGTGATAGACTCAGTCATCTCACTTACCCCTAAGCGCATATTTACTGATAAGTTAAACATTTACCGGGAGCTTATTCCAAAAGAGAAACACTGCCCGTCAGGTTACAGCATCAATCACATAGAGCGCATGAATTTGAACCTGCGCACACATCTGAAATGTTTAGGCAGAAGGACCATTTGTTATTCAAAAAGCGAGGAGGTATTGCAGGCAAGAGTGGGTTTATATTTTAGTTGTGTAGGAGGGCGGTTTTGCGATAGGTAAGGGTGAATACCCTTACCTATCGCAATATATAAGAAGAGGTAAGGATGTACAATCAAGCAATAAGTTTACTGTCAGGGAGGGTATTTACCCTCCCTTCTTCCATGAAACTTTCCAAGAAGTAGTATTTTAATGCAGGGTATTTACCCTGCTTCCAATATCGGTTAAGAACTCACACATACTTTGACAAGTAATAGTGTGTAGTTTAGCGAGAGATTGGTAAGGGTGAATACCCTTACCGGCAACTGTGAATAAGGGCACTGTAAGAACGAACATAAATGGCAAACTAAGCAAACACAATATCCAGCAACCCTTTGCCACCGGCATAATCAAAGGCTGAGCTGTACACATAATGTTCAGCTTCCAATACAAGGCCCGCTTTAACAGGATTTTCATGAATGTAGTTCAGTTTTTGATCGAAGAAATTATTCGAGTAAATAATTTTAGGTTCATTTCCTTCGGCCCAAAAACGGTAGCGTTCATTACCTGTAGTAAACATGCGTAACAGCCATTCTCTTCGGCTCTCAAAGGTATCTTGCTTTAAAGAGTTAAGGATGGTAGTAGCAGTATGTCGTTTAAAATCTCTGATAATATCAGGTAAAGAATAGCCTTCAGCAGCTGAGGCAATAAAATGAATGTGATTGCTCATAATGCACCAGGAGTATAGCTGCAGTCCTTTATTTTGTATGCAGAAGCGTAACGAATTAATCAGCACATCGCGGTATTCCTTTCGGGTAAACACATCGGCCCATTCCGTAACAGTACACGTAAGAAAATAGACACCCGATTGGTCAGTTATAGTTTTTCGTGGCATGCATGCAGATTTTAAAACTACACAAACTTAGATGCAAAAAATCAAATTCAGTTAACGGATAAAAATATTGATAAAAGTTTGCAGACAGGGCAGAGGGTAAGAGAGGGTAAGGGTGAATACCCTTACCGGCAAATAAGATAAAAGTAAAAAATAAATATACCGTCAGGGAGGGTATTCACCCTCCCTTCTTCCAAGTAACTTTCCAAGAAGCAATATCTAAATACAGGGTATTTACCCTGCCACTAACATCGGTTGAGAATAACACGTATTTCCGCCACCACAAATTTATTAAGAACAAGGTCAGCACTTAATTATTCACCCGTAACAAAAACACTTTATTGAACCACCAGTTTTTTAACTGCAGTAAAATTGTTGTTGAGGTATTCAGCCAGGTAAGTACCGGCAGGTAGCAACTCAATATTCACTGTTGTACCAAAGTAATGAGTTGCCGTAATCAATCTTTTACCAGTAAGGTCTTTGATGTAAAGTGTGCCACCCATATTTTCTTTATCCATAGCAAGCAGTATGTTGCTTTGGGCCGGGTTGGGGTAAAGCGTAAATACATTTTCACCGGTATTATTTACACTAACTACATTAGAGTAATTAAATTTACCGTTAAAATCAGTTTGTTTAATGCGGTAATAAGAAATACCATTAAAATCATTGTCATCAACAAGGTGGTATTTTGTAGGAGTAAGAATGGTTCCTTTACCTGTTACGCGATCGGCCTCTTCCCAGTGCACTAAATCAACACTTCGCTCCACAGTAAAATAGTCGTTATCGGTTTCTGAGGCACAGCCCCATTCCACCCAAACATTTTTGTCACTCAATCGCTCAGCTTGCACATACAACCATTCCACCGGTAAGGGTGTTGCATCAAATTTGGTAATAAAGAAATCAGCGTTGCCACTGTTGGTAAGGTAAGTAGTTCCGTTAGGGTCGGCATTAAAGTTGGATGCTCTGTAATCTCCTGTTATCGCCAAACTGCCTGTAGAATCAAATGACATAGCGCGGCAAAAGTCAATACCAGTACCCCCCATAACAAAGGCCCAAATGAAGTTACTGTTTAAGGTATACTTAGCAACAAAGGCATCAATATCAATAGAAGCCAAGTTGAATGTTCCGCTTCCCGGAGCAAAGTCAACAGTTGAGGCATTGCTGTGAAAGCCACCAATAACATACACACAATTTTGCCGGATAGCAATGTCATAACCTATTTCACTAACCCCCAGAGTTGAAGAGGTGCCCCCTACATTAAAAGCCCATTGGCACACACCGCTGCTATTGTATTTGGCTACAAAAATATCCATGCCGCCATTGCTGGTTAAGACGCTTGTTCCTGATCCGTGACTAAAATCTACAGTACTAAAGAAATTACCGGTAACATAAATGTTATTATTTTCAATGGCTAATGCGCGACCTACATCAGAAATCCCCGAGGCATTACCGGCTGTAAAAGCCCACATCAATGCTCCCGTTGAAGAGTATTTGACCAAAAAATAGTCAAGAGAAGTGTTGTTTCCTGAGGCTGAACTTAAATAATAGGTGCCGGTATCGGGGTCAAAATCTACATTGGTACCACCGAAGGCTCCGGTTACTATAATATTGCCGTTACCATCAGTAATAATAGCCTGCGGAAATTCAGTATGAGTGCCTGACACACTAAAGCCCATTTTAAAAGTACCGTTAGAATCGTATTTGGCTAGAAGCATATCATTATTTCCCGCATGAGTCAGATTAAAGGTGCTTGTATCGGGGTCTATGTCAAGAGTGCCTGAGTTATAAATGCCTATAATTAAAATATCATTCTGACTGTTGGTGGTGATACTGATACCTCTTTCAGCTTGCGTTCCGCCTAAGGTAAAAGCCCAAAGGTGGTTACCATTTACGTCATATTTAGCCAGAAAAGCGTCTTTTGATCCGGCACTGCTAAAAATATTGTTGTTGGCAGGATGCGGGTCAAAATCAACGTTGGAACTTGTGATACCTCCGGTAATAAGCAGGCGGTTGTTTTTGTCCAAATGAATATCAGCCACCTCATCAAAGTCACTTCCGCCAATATTGAAAGCCCACAGCAAGGCACCTGAGCTATTGTAGGCTGCTACATATATATCACTATTTCCGTTGGAGGTCAGTATGTGGGCAGCTAGTCCTGGGTCAAAGTCAACTGAATTTTCAAATGTACCCACAGCATACACATTTCCGCTTTGGTCAGAAACTATTGAATAGGGGGCATCAATTCCATTTGATCCAAAGCCATTGGCCCAGGTAAGCGTTTGAGCGCATAAATGCAGTGGAGCAAGCAGCAGCAGCAGTACAAGTAGTTTTATTTTCACCGGAGCAGAAGAGTTAAAGAACAAATGTATAAAGTTTGTATCATAATGCAAAGCGCAGTGGTTTAGAAACTTGTTAGAAGTTGAATAGAATAGTTAACACGTCAGGGTAAGATAATTGATAGCAGATAGAGAGAGGGTAAGGGTGAATACCCTTACCGGCAACCAGGAGTAAAAGTAAAAAAAATATACTGTCAGGGAGGGTATTCACCCTCCCTTTTCCAAGTAACTTTCCAAGGAGAAATATCTAAATGCAGGGTATTTACCCTGCCACTATTAATTTGTTAAGAATAAGAATTACTCCACCACCACTTTCACCACCTTCGATTCATGTGCATGAATGATGCGCAACAGGTATACCCCTTTGCTTAATTGTTTGTCAGGTGTTACAACCGTTTCATCAGTAACGGTAGAATAAACAACCTGTCCGTTGGTGTTAAAAATTTCAATACGGTAGGGTTGGTTTGATGGGGGTAGTTCCAGTGTAAATGTCCCGTTGTTTGGATTAGGATACAGGTGTATATTTTCACTGAGCAGTTCATTTGTACCCACATTAAGCACAGCAACAGAATCAGAACGGGAAGAGCAGGTAGTGGTGTCAGTAACCACCACCTGATAGTATCCGTTTGCGGTAACATTGTAATCTTTTGTTGTGGCACCTGAGATACTATTGTTGTTGAGCAGCCATTGATAGGATGGGGCTGATGAAGAGGAAAGAACAAACAGGTTACGGCTGATAACAGGTTTGGTCGGATGAGGATTTACCTGCACGCTTTTAACCAAAGTATCACTGCAATTTTTGCTCGAGGTTGCAACCAATTGTACGGTATAATTACCGGCACTTGGGTACTGGTAAACAGGGGAGGAAACATTGGATGAATCACCATTGCCAAACCGCCACTTGTAACCCTGTATACTGCCACCGGGTAAAATGGATTGGTTGGTAAACGTAAATGCATTGCCGGTTAAACACTGTGTATTATTGCTTACACTAAAAAGTGTTTGCGGATGTGGGTTTACCCTCAAAATTTTACCTGTGCTGTCTTTGCACCCTTTATCAGAAGTTACCACCAGTGTTACGGGATAGGTGCCGCTAAAAGCATAGGTTTTGTTTATTGATTGAAGTGCTGATACATTACCGTCACCTAAAGTCCATGAGCGGGTATTTATATTACCTGTGGAAACCACAGAGGTATCATTCAATAGGAATATATGGCCTTTATGGCATTGCTCAGTTGTATTAGCGGAATAACCTGCTACGGGTTGAGGGTGTACAGTTACTGAGGTGTTCGCAGAGTCTTTACATCCCTTATCAGACGTGATGTTAAGCTTTACAGTATAACTTCCTGCAGCAACATAGTTTTTGTTTTTTTGTCGTGCGGTATCAGTAGTTGCATCCCCGAAATTCCAAAGTCTGGTATAACTACCTGCTACAATAGAGCTGCTGTCAGCAAAAGAAAAACTGTGCCCTTTAAGGCATTGTTGAACTGCACCGGTCACATTAATTTTTACTGCAGGCATAGTAAATACCTCTACTGATTTGTTGGAAGAATGCTTGCACCCTTTATCGGAAGTGACCAAAAGCGACACGCCATAAATGCCAGGTGTGTTAAATACCCGTTGTGTATCGGCAGAAATTGCGCTAACACTATCTGTCCAAGTCCAAGTACGTGAGGCAATACTTCCCGCACTTATTTTGCTGCTATCGGCAAACAGGAATAGATTTCCGGTGAGGCATTGTTGTGCGGCTGAATTGATACGAATATCCGACACCGGATTGGGGTAAACAATAACAACGGTATCTGTTGAGGGGGTTATACAACCGGCATCTGTGGTCACAATAACCCGATATGTGCCTGGCGTATAGGCCCTGTATAACCTTAATGTGTCAGCAGCCGTCAGGTTTATTCCGTTGCGTTGCCAGCGGTATTTAAGTAACCCTGTTTGAGGTGTTCCTAATAATTGGCTGTAGTTTCCCTGGCAGATTTCTGTTGAAAAACCATTTTGTAATGTGAGCGTATTGGGTGCATGTTGGCCAACAAAAAAAGCAAGTGAGTAGGAAGAGGTATCACCCGGATTGGAATTGATAATGCGCACGCGGTAATTGGAATCGGGTGTTAGATTTGCCGGCAAAGCAATACGAATGCTATCAGCCCCCACAGTGCCGGTTATATTTTTTGTGCCAACCGTAACGGGGCTGCTTAAAATCCCCGGAACATTACTAAGTTGAACAAGCATAGTATTACCGGTATTGTAAGGTACATTAATGTTAAACTTCACCCATATACTATCGCCTTTGCACCATTTGTATTTTGGTAATAATGGCCGCGTAGACCGGAAGGAACTATCGTACCACATTTTGGCGATGTAACCATCTGAAGTTCCCCCACCGTAGGTGTTTTGGTGTGAACCGGTCATATTTAATGACGGGCTGGAAGTTTTTCCGCAATAAAAAATATTACCGTTACCATCAATCGTTGAGTTGTACAACCTGAAATTTTCATAAATGTAATGTTGGGATATGAGTTGTGCGTTGGCATTAAACCTACCGATGTATTTGGGTGTATCACTTGAAAAGAGAACATTATTACGAATATCTGCATTCATTGATCTGACAACAGAAATAGCGTGACTTGTCCACATATGGTTACCGGAGGAGTCAAATCGGGTAATCAAACCCGGCCCGGTTGAACTCCACCCGTTGCTATTCATGCCGGTGCTGTTTGTGCCGCCACCAACATAAACATTCGCATGGCGATCAACGGTTAGGCTATGTAAATAATCATCAGAGTTTCCTCCCAAATAGGTTCCCCATACCCGTTGACCGTTAGGTTTGAACTTGGCCACAAAACCCTCCTGTGTGGTTGCTATTCCAGACTTTGAGTTTTTGTAAGCATTTTGGCAGTAAAAAGTACTGTCATTTGACTTTGTAGAGCCACATATATAAATATTACCATCCCAATCTGTGTCAATCAAATTTGAACTTGGGTATTCACTAAAAGAAGGTGTGGTTTGAACAAACATGTCTTTTCCATATAAAGTGCCCCATAAGCGTTGACCCTGAGCATTAAATCGGGCGAGAAATAATGTTGGAGTAGTGTGGGTAGCAGCATTTTGATGTATGAAATAGCCTGGCAATGCTCCCGTTATTGAATTATTATTGCTGTATACTTCACCTGAAAATCCATAAATATAGATATTTTCAAATCGGTCTATTGTAATGCTTCGTATTCCTTGATTTGCGCTAATGCTACTGTTGTCATAATAACTGCCCCAAACTCTTGTGCCATCAACATTCATGCGGGCAAAGAAGCTTCTTAAATAACCCAAATTTGAGTTATTAAACTGATGTGAGTTAGGGGTTGAAATATTGCTGTAGCTATAAGTTCCCCCGGCAATTGTGATTATGTTGTTTTTTACCGCAATTGTAAATATGTAGTCATTGTATGTTCCCCCATAGTATGTTGCCCAAAGCCTTGTCCCGGTATTGGATAGCTTAAATAATATGCCGTCAAAGTATCCGGATAAAGTATCTTTCCATGATGAACCGGTAGCAATGCTGTTGGTACTGTTAGAAATGCCTGCACAAAATACATTATCATTTTCATCGGTTTTGGTAGCATATAAAACATCTTCTAAAGATCCTCCGTAATACGAAGTCCATCTTATGAGCGGGTCAATGATAATGTCTGCATTTGTTTCATAAACAACTGAACCATTTTCATCACCGGTAAATTCTACCTCATAACGGTTTTCCTTTTTAACTAGTTTGTATTTGTGTTTAAGGGGTGTTTTATTCTTCCCCATCCAACTTACCGGAGCACTTTCGTTAATCTCACCCAAAGGGTTGGTAACGGTAAGTGAACCGTCACTGTTAATGTGGGCATCGCTTGCGTTTAAATATTCTATACTGATGTTTTTTGGGTCTCCACCAGTGTGAATGATAAAGTTATATTTGAGCTGCTCATTTACTATGTACAGTTCCCAGTCAATGTTGGGGTAGATGTTTTTGTAGGTTATTTTTTCAAAAGTAGGCACGTGTGGAATTCCTTCCGGCCGTCCGATAACGTTGTAGTAATTTTCATAGTAGTCATTTTTATTTCCTCTGATGAGCTGGCTCATGGGGTTGGTTCCGGTAAGGTGCATTTGCATCCGGTAAGTCGATATGATTACCGAGTCCTTATCTTGTTTGGCCGAACTATACTCTGTTTTACTGAACAGGTAGTGGATGCCTTGCGGCCCTATAAAAACATTAACATGTCGGTCTTTCAACACAAAATGAATATCGGGCTGAGGTAATCCGTTCTTGTCAGTAATCTGGCCTTTGTTCTCAATAAACAGTTTGGGCGTGGCAGAGTTTAATCGTGTTTGGGCACTAATAGATGCGGCAAAGCACAAGAAGAAAAGTAATAGAATGTTTTTCATAGTAATAATTTTGATTGTCGAAAATAATTCATGGGTTGTGATTTTCAAAATTATTTATTCCGGTTTAATCCGAAAGCAATCATCAGGTAAAGAAAACGGTCAGGGAGGGTATTCACCCTCCCTTCTTCCAACTTACTTTCCAAGAAGCAGCATTTTAATGCAGGGTATTTACCCTGCCACAACTATTTTATTTAGAATTCCGGCTGCGATTTTTATAACCAATTTTAAAACTTCCGAATCTCTAAAAATAAAAAGCCCACCCAATCGGGTGGGCTTTTCAGTTGAGTAGTCTCGCCCAGAATCGAACTGGGATCAAATGTTTAGGAAACATCTATTCTATCCGTTGAACTACGAGACCAAATTTCTCCACAAAAGTACGAATTCTTTTGGTTTGCTGAAATGCAGTAATTTACCTGTTCTTTCTTATTTTGCAGGCATGACCAAACTATTTTCATTGCTGATTATTACTTGCTTAAGCTGTTTGGCAAAAGCGAGTGCACAAACTCCTCAACACACACCGGAGCATAAAGATTCTGTAACGGTAACATTAAAACTCACAGAAAAAGACTATGCCACCTATCCGCATTGGATAACCATGATGGATGAGCCCCACGCCAATTATTACGAGGTGCAGAAAGCTTTTTATGCCTATTGGAAAGGGAAAGTTGCTCCTGTAAGAGAGGACAATGAAGCCCGTGATATTTTTGGCACAAGTGAAAAAGAGCTACCCCGCCCGGTGGAATACGTTTACGAATACAAGCGATTTAAATTTTGGGAGAGGTATTACAAAGACCTGTTAGACGAAGAGGGATTTATACTCTCCCCTGAACAGATTATTGCCGAGTGGCAGAAACAACAAACAGGAGGGCAACAGAAATGAAGAAGGTAATATTAGCCATCCTGCTGCTTTCAACTGTTGTGGTGAAAGCACAAAATTTAGATACCTGGACTCAGGTAGGTATGGTACAGTTTCCGCAAAATCCCAGTGTACAAACAACCGGCATGGGGCGTGTGAGTGAGCTGGTGTATCATCCTACAGATTCCAATACCCTGTATGCCGTATCTGCATCCGGTGGAGTATGGCAAACCAGTAACGAAGGCTTATCGTGGAAACCACTTACCGATAAATTACCGCGTATGCAGTGTGCTTCTTTGTGCATCAATCCGCTTAATCCGAATGTTATGTATTTGGGAACAGGTGATGCAGATTATAACAGCACTGGTATGGGGGTATGGAAAAGTACCGATAAAGGAAAAACATGGGTACAATCCACCACCGGTATGGGCAATCGTTTAGTATCAGTGTTGTGGATTAATCCGGCTGATACCAACATGTTGCTGGCTGCTGCCGGTGATGGAATTTATAAAAGCACCAACGCAGGTACCAGCTGGACCAAGCGTACCACCGTTAACGGAAGCTACAGAGATTTGGTACGCAAAGCATCAGCAGGCAGCCGTACTTTTTTTGCCGCAACAGATGGTGCAGTTTATCGTTCAGTTGATATGGGCGATACTTGGACAGCTCACACATTAGCCGGTACACCAGCAGGAATAAAACTGGGTGTTTCACCCGCTGATTCTAACGTGTTGTATGCCGTTGCCTGGTCCAACGGAGCGAACAAATTTGGCGGCTTGTTTAAATCAGTAAATGATGCCGCATCTTTTACATTACAATCTGATACACCCAATGTTTTAGGTTACAGTTCAACCGGCAGCACACAAGACGGGCAGGGAGCCTATAACTTATGTATTGCCGTTGACCCGCTTAATATCAACACTATTTATGTAGGAGGTATTTGTGTATGGAAATCAACCACAGGTGGCACTACATGGTCATTGAGTTCACCTTGGGCTTTTGGGGTGCATGCCGATAAACATCATTTTATTTTTTCTCCTTTCAACTCCAATAAATTGTACCTCACACACGATGGAGGAATGGATCGCACCCTCAATGGCGGTAGCACATGGACCACCATGAGCGATGGTTTATCTGCCTCAGAGTTTTACAAGATGGGACAAAGTATTTTGCGGAAAGAGATTCTGATAGGCGGCTTGCAGGATAACGGACTGAACATTTACCGCAACGGAATTTTCTACACCATAAAAGGCGGTGACTGGACAGGCGATTTTCATTTTGACCACAAGGATACCAATGTGCTGTATTTTAACGGAGGCAACAGACGTTTTGTAACCGGGGGCGAAGAGGGCATTAACGGGCAGGGAAATTATTTGCTGCACCCAACGGATACCAATATACTTTTTTACGGCAGTACCAATTTGTACAGAACCACCAACCTCAAAGCCAATCCTTCCACCGCTGTTAACTGGACGCAAATTTCTTCCTTGGTTGGCACAGCTACAATTAACACATTGGCCGTTTCTCGTGCAGCGTCTCAAACCGTTTATTTTGCCATGAGCAACGGAACATTGTTCAGATGCGAACAATGCGCTTCATCAACACCAAATATTGTTCAGGTAACCACTAAGCCCACGGGAAATATCAATCAGATAATTCTTCACCGTAAAGATAGCAACTGTATTTTTATTTCCATTGGCAGTAAACTTTACCGCTCCTCTAATTACGGACAAACGTGGAACGACATTTCACAAAACCTGCCTGCTATTAACATTGTGAAAGTACTGGTAGATGAAAATACACAAGACACTGTTACTTACGTGGCCAATGCCTTAGGTGTTTATTACAACCGCAGGTTTCAAAACAGTTGGAATACTTTTTCAAGTTCATTACCTACCATTGCTCCCATCAGTGACATGGAGATGTATCAGGATACTATCAACCCCGACAACAGCCGCATTCGTATCAGTACCTACGGAAGAGGTATTTGGCAAACAGATTTATTCAGAAGCACTCGCAAAGCACCTACTGCGGATTTTACAGTACATAAAACCACAGGCACCTGTAACGGAATTTATATTCTGAATGATATTTCTATTAACTCACCTGCTTCACGTGTTTGGAGAATCACTCCTTCAACCGGATGGACATACATCAATGCCTCCGATTCCTTATCACGTTCACCGGAAATTAAATTTACCTCAGCCGGAAGTTACTTGGTATCGCTTCAGGTTACCAACAGCAATGGTACTTCCTACAAGAATGAATATCTGCATCACTCCACCCTTGGCATATCACCGGCCTGCAATCCGGCTACAACAACCTTAGGAGGATATACTATCGGCATCTATAAGTTTGAACTAAACAGCATTAACAATTCATCATCCTACACCACCAACGCCAGCCCGAACGGAGAAGATTACACCTGCAACATCAGCACGCGCTTGCGACCGGCAGTTAC
>JAGPCK010000024.1 GCA_018058135.1 Bacteroidia bacterium
ACCGCTTCAGGAACATTTGTAAGAGCAAAAGATATTGAAGTGAAAAGCGGTAGTTCAGTGACTACCAAAACATTCACAGCAGTTCCTACATCAATTCTACCTACATTCCTGTATAATCCATATTGTAACAGCAACAACAACTGTAACCACAGCCATCACAACAGTTGCGGCAACAACAATAACAACAATTGCAACGGAGGAAACAATAACAACTGTAACCACAGTCATCACAACAGTTGCAACAGCAATAACAATAACCAGAACAGCAACAACAACAAGAATGTGAACCAGAACGCTACAGTAACCATTACAGATTCTATTATGGGTACAGTGGTAATTGGTAAAAACTCTACAGTTACATTTACAGCCGCTCGTCTTTACATCAAAGATTTAGAGATTAAAGAAGGAGCCACAGTTAAGTTTACCCAGTGTGCCGTAATGCGTGTATGCAACCATGTTAAAATGGCAAAGAACACTAAGTTTAATACCATAAACAGCACTTTGGTTACAATTTATGTAGAGAAGAAGTTTGATGTTGACGAGGGTTCACATGTAATAGCCAATGCGTATTCACAAGAAGATATCAAAATTGAAGGCAAGTCATCATCACCCACAACCATGCGTGGTTTGTTTATTGGAGATGAAGTAAAAGCAGAAGATTATGTAAACTTCTATTGGAACACCAACACAACATGTGGCAACAATAACTACAAAGCTGATGAAGAATTCTTAGCTGACGAATCAGGATTGATAGACACTTACTTTGATGCTAATGTTTATCCAAACCCTGCAATCAGTAACTTCAATGTTAGATTGTTCAGCTCATCTACAGAACCCTTTGTAGTAAATGTTTACGATATGAGCGGCAAGCTGATGGATACCAGAACAGTAACAGAGTCTATCCTTAACATGGAGATGGGTTCAAGCTACGCACGTGGTATGTACATCATTGTTGTAACTCAAGGTAACAACAGCAAAACAATGAAAATTGTGAAGGCAGACAGATAACCACCAAACTTTATCCTAAACCGATAAATAAAAACAAGGGCGGCTCTTAACAGAGTCGCCTTTTGTTTTTTAGAAAAGTTTGATTGTGAATCGGTGTTTATGGACGCATGTTATTCTGAAGTTACTTTGCTACATGAAGCCCTTCTATGTTATGAAAATTAAACTCAGTTAGAGAATACATTTGACAAAACACCTCGCAATAACAACAAGTTTGTAACAGGTCAAAGTGCAAAAAAAAACCACTGCAATAAATTACAGCGGTTAGTTAATATCTTAGGCGTGAAATCTATTTAGCTTACAAGCGTTCCGATTGCTTCTCCTTTTACCAGCTTGAGCAGGTTGTCTGTTTTATTCATATCGAAAACAATAATAGGGAGCTTATTCTCCTGGCACAATGTAAAGGCAGTCATATCCATCACATTGAGGTTCTTTTCATATACTTCAGTAAATGAAATTTTCTCGTAGCGGGTAGCTGTTTTGTCTTTCTCAGGGTCAGCAGTATAAATACCATCTACCCGGGTACCTTTCAGCACCACATCGGCTTCAATTTCCACAGCACGCAAAGAGGCTGCGGTATCAGTAGTAAAGTAAGGGTTACCGGTTCCGGCACCAAAAATTACTACACGTCCTTTTTCCAAGTGACGCATTGCTCTTCTGCGAATAAAAGGTTCACAAATCTGCTCCATTTTAATGGCCGATAGCAGTCGTGTTTTAATTTCGTGACGCTCTAATGCGCCTTGCAAAGCCATTGAATTAATCACGGTGGCAAGCATGCCCATGTAATCACCTTGGGCACGGTCAACCAATCCACCCTGCACGCCTTGTACTCCTCTGAAAATATTTCCACCGCCAATCACAATGGCTAATTCTACTCCCATCCCTACAACAGCTTTAATGTCGCGGGCATATTGCTCCAGAATTTTCGGATCTATGCCGTAAGGTTGATCACCCATCAGCGACTCACCACTCAATTTCAGCAGGATGCGTTTGTATTTCATTTCAGGATTGATTTAGTTTAACAAAAGTGCAAAAAAAATCCCGACCTCAAAGTCGGGATTTTTAAATATTCAACTTAGCCTAAGGCTACTCTTTTAAATGCGGTAACGGTGAGGCCTTTTTCAGCGGCATCTAACATTTGCCCAACCGTTTTAGAGCCGTCTTTCACAAACTCCTGATTGAGCAAGGTTGACTCTTTATAGAATTTACCCAATTTACCCTGAGCAATTTTTTCTAACATAGCTTCAGGTTTACCCTCTGCGCGAGCCTGGTCTTTACCTATTTCAATTTCACGGGCAATCATAGAAGGATCTACATCGTCTTTATCCAAAGCCAGAGGATTCATGGCGGCAATTTGCATAGCAGCATCTTTACCGGCTACAAGGTTGGCTTCGTTACGGGCATTATTTAATACCACCAATACACCAATGCGGTTTCCGGCATGGATGTATGGAACTATATTTTCGCCTTGCAGGAAAACGTAGTTCACCACGTCTATCTTTTCACCTATTTTGCCCACCTGCTCGATGATTTTATCACCAACTGTGGCACCATCCATGCTCAAAGCTTTTAAAGCATCTGCATCGGCACATTTGTTGGCCAAGGCCAAATCGGTTAACTGATTAGCAAAAGCAACAAAATCCTCATTCTTAGCAACGAAATCGGTTTCACAGCTCAACTGCACAATTACCCCGGTTTTGAAATCGGCACTTGTTTTGGCAATTACAGCTCCTTCTTTCGCTTCTCTATCGGAGCGATTAGCGGATACCTTTTGTCCTTTTTTACGCAGGTAGTCAATGGCAGCATCAAAATCTCCATTACTTTCTGTGAGGGCCTTCTTACAGTCCATCATTCCTGCACCTGTCATTTGTCTGAGTTTGTTTACGTCAGAGGCGGTTATTGTACTCATATTCAAAATTGATTTTTATTACTTAAAAAAAAGGTTTAACCGTGGAGCAGTTAAACCTTTTTATATACTTTGCAACTTAGTGTTGCGATTGTTATAATTTATGCTTCTGCTTCTTCTTTTTCAGCGCGGGCTTTTGTCTCACCTTCTTTTTCCACTTCATCTTTCTCACGCTTACGCTCGCTCAGTCCTTCAGCAATCATATCAGTAATGTGCTTGGTGATAAGAGCAATAGATTTTGCAGCATCATCGTTTGCAGGAATAGCGTAGTCAACTAAAGTAGGATCAGAGTTAGTATCTACAATAGCAAAAGTAGGGATATTCAAACGTTGAGCTTCTGCTACTGCAATGTGTTCACGTTTAATGTCAACGATAAACAAAGCAGCAGGAAGACGGTTTAAATCAGCAATACCTCCGAACAAACGCTGTAATTTGATTTTCTCACGGTCAAACATCAAACGTTCTTTCTTCGAGATATTGGCATAAGTACCATCTGAAGCAAGTTTGTCAATGTTTTGCATTTTCTTAATTGACTTACGTACAGTTGCGAAGTTGGTTAACATACCACCTAACCAGCGCTCAGTAACGAAAGGCATATTTACACGTTGAGCTTCAGCAGCAACCAGTTCTTTAGCTTGTTTTTTGGTAGCTACGAAAAGGATTTTACGACCTGACTTAACAATATTTTTTAGCGAGTTGGCTGCTTCATCAAGCTTAACGGTTGTTTTATTCAAATCAATGATGTGAATACCGTTTTTCTCCATGAAAATGTAGGGAGCCATTTTTGGGTTCCACTTACGGGTAAGGTGACCGAAGTGTACTCCGGCATCCAGTAATTGTTCTGTTGTGATATTTGACATCCTTGTGAAACTATTAACGTTTTACGAATTGGAAACGCTTACGTGCTTTCTTCTGACCAGGTTTTTTACGTTCTACCATACGAGGGTCACGGGTAAGCAGGTCTTCAGTTTTCAATAATGGTTTGTATTCAGCATTGATTTCAACCAATGAGCGGGCAATAGCCAGTTTAATAGCATCTGCCTGACCGGTTACACCACCACCGTCAACATTGATTTTAATATCATATTGACCTTGGGTGCTGGTTAAAACAAAAGGTTTTTCCAGACGAGCCTGCAAAGTAAGGGTAGGGAAATACTCTTTGTAATCTTTGCCGTTTACAATAAACTGTCCGCTTCCGGCAGTCATGTAAATACGAGCTACAGCTGTTTTTCTACGTCCGATATTATTCGTCACTTCCATCGCTTAGAATTTTAAAAGTTGAGGTTGTTGTGCCGCATGAGGATGGTTGGGTCCTGCATAAACAAACAGATTGCCGAAAATCTGCTCGCCCAGTCGGTTTCTGGGTAACATGCCTTTTACAGCTTTTTCTACCACATAGGTAGGTCTGCGTGCTAACAGGTTTTTGGCTGATTCAAAACGCTGACCGCCTGGGAAACCGGAGTAAAATACATACTCTTTTGTTTCCAGCTTTTTACCCGTAAAACGGATTTTTTCAGCATTAATCACAATCACGTTATCACCGCAATCCACATGGGGGGTGAAACCCGGCTTGTGTTTACCGCGTAAAATGTTAGCCAATTTACTGGCAAACCGGCCTAAGGTTTGTCCTTCGGCATCTACCACTAACCACTTCTTATCGACAGTGGTTTTGTTGGCTGAAATTGTTTTGTAACTTAAAGTATCCACAACAAACGTCTTAAATTTTGGGACGGCAAAGATATGGGTAAAATTTGAATAAGCAAACCTCTGAGCTTTTTTCCTGTAACAATATCAGAGCATAATTGCCGATATTTTGTAAATCTCAGAAAAACAGTGATTTGTATTTACTCCCCCAGCTTCCCGTTTGCACAAATAAAGGTAAAAAGCTTGTGTTTTCAACCTAATTATTTACGGATGTGTGATTTTCCTATTAGTATCGCCTGGTATGCTTCTGAAACAAGGTGTTACACCAAAAGGCGTTGAGCAGACTCAAAGTGTTGTTTTCTGCCGGTTTACTAAAACTCTCCCGCCTTCTTTTGAATATAATATGCTTCAGCAATTTCTTCCAAATCGGCATACCACTTCTTCCCGAATTTACGCACCAGAGCTTCTTTTAAAAATTGATAGACAGGCACCTGATGTTGGTCGCCCAATTTACAGGCCGGCTTACAAATGTTCCATTTATGGTAATTCAGCCCCTCGTATTCACCTACTTTTTTAACACGAATGGGATATAAATGGCAGGATATAGGTTTGCGGAACGTAGTTTTTCCGGCTTTCCAGGCTTTTTCTATACCACAGCCCAACACTCCGTTTTCTTCACGTACCGCAAAATTACATTCTCCGGTGGGCAGGCAGGTGGTAAGTTTTTCTCCATCCCGTTTATCCGTTTCGTATACGCCTTTTTTGCGAATAGCTTTTGCACCCGCTTCTGTTAAAAAGGGTTCAATAGCATCGAACTCGTTTTCAAGCAAAGTAATTTCTTGCTCTGTAACCGGAGCGCCTGAATCACCCTCAATGCAGCAGGCACCTTTACATTTATCTAAATCGCAGATAAAGTTTTTTTCAAGCAGGTCTTCCGAAATAATCGCTGGTTCATGCAAAATCATGCTGCGAAGATAATCTTCACTGAGGTAATGTTGAATTTTAATGTTGAAATGGTAATCACAGGCTTATTATATACAGATAACTTTCATGAATTTATGTCTTTTCAACGGGCAACTAAAATTTACTACTTTTGCAGCACATGGATCGTTATGCCAAAAGAGGAGTGTCGTCTCAGAAAGAAGATGTACACCATGCAATCAAGAACATTGACAAAGGCCTGTTTCCCAAAGCCTTTTGTAAAATAGTACCGGATTATTTATCAGGTAGCGAAGAGCATGCTATAGTAATGCATGCTGATGGTGCCGGAACAAAATCATCATTGGCTTACCTCTATTGGAAAGAAACGGGTGACATGAGTGTATGGAAAGGCATTGCGCAGGATGCTATTGTGATGAACACAGATGACTTGTTATGTGTGGGTGCCACGCAGAACATTTTGCTTTCGTCAACCATTGGTCGAAACAAAAATTTAATTCCGGGTGAAGTAATCTCGGCCATCATTAATGGCACAGAAGAGTTTCTCGAAAAAATGCGGAGTTATGGGATGGACATACGGTCTACCGGTGGTGAAACTGCCGATGTGGGAGATTTGGTTCGTACCATAATTGTGGACAGTACGGTTACAGCCCGAATAAAAAGAAGTGACGTAATCAGCAACCACACCATTCAATCAGGAGATGTAATTGTAGGTTTGGTCTCCTACGGACAGGCCGAATATGAAGATAGCTACAACGGAGGTATGGGGAGCAACGGTTTAACCAGTGCCCGTCATGATGCATTGAAACATGATTATGCCAAAAAGTATCCGGAAAGTTTTGATGCTTTGGTGCCTGATGACTTGGTTTACAGCGGTTCCCTTTCATTAACTGACAAGTGGAAAGACGCCCCGGTAAATGTTGGTCAGCTTATCCTTTCACCAACACGCACCTATGCCCCGGTTATTAATAAAATTTTGCAGGAATACCGCTCACAAATTCATGGCATGGTGCATTGCAGCGGTGGTGGGCAAACCAAGGTGCTGCATTTTACGGGTGATAATGTACACATTATTAAAGACAACTTGTTTCCCGTGCCGTATTTGTTTGACATGATTCAGCAACAATCAGGAACTGAGTGGAGGGAAATGTACCGCACATTTAATATGGGTCACCGAATGGAACTATACGTGCCATCAACCATAGCCAACGATTTGATTGCCATCAGTCAAAATTTTGGGGTTGAAGCTCAGGTGGTGGGTTACGTGGAACCAGCAAACAAAAAGCAACTCACTATCCATTCTCCGGAAGGAGTATTGACATACTAGCTTGCGGAGGGGCTATCAACCATCGCGTTGGTTAGTGCGCACTTTCAGGGCTATGGGTTTTTTATTTTTCTTGTTGTTAAAATAGCCTTGCATCATACTGAGTGCAGCTGAGTGCCAAATCATTTCAGTTACCACTTTTATGTGATAAGGTGATTTAACCGTAACCGATTACCTTTGCGGGTGAATGAATCTGAATGTACATCATCATACCCAAAGTATCAACGTAAAACAACGGGAGCAGCTCAACGGCCATCGAAGTTTATGCGTTTGGTTCACAGGTCTTTCCGGATCAGGTAAATCTACTTTGGCCAATGCGGTAATGCAGGAATTACATAGTCGGCATGTTCACACATACCTGTTGGACGGAGACAATACCCGTTTAGGCCTCAACAAAGATTTAGGATTTTCAGATTTTGACCGGGTGGAGAATATTCGCAGAGTTGGTGAGGTGTGCAAGCTAATGACTGATGCAGGTTTGGTGGTGCTCACTGCTTTCATTTCGCCTTTTCAAAGTGACCGTGAGCTGGTACGTGAATCCATTGGTTCAGATAAATTTGTTGAGGTTTATGTGGAGTGTAGTTTAGAAACTTGTGAAGCACGTGACCCTAAAGGACTTTACAAAAAAGTACGGGCAGGTGAAATCTCCAAGTTTACAGGGATTGATTCCCCTTACGAGTCTCCGTTTAACCCTCAATTGACTATATTAACAGAAAATAATAACCTTGAAGATAGCGTAAAACAAGTTATTGATTACATTTCACCTTTGTTGAAACTAGATTAACGCATGGGATACCAGATTAACTACCTGAAACAACTCGAATATGAATCCATTCATATTTTACGTGAAGTGGCTGCGCAGTTCGAAAGGCCGGCTTTGTTATTCTCCGGAGGAAAAGATTCTATTCTTACTTCCTACTTAGCTAAAAAAGCTTTTTATCCTGCACCTGTACCTTTTCCATTAGTTCACATTGATACAGGCCACAATTTTCAGGAAACGTTAGATTTCAGAGATGAGTGGGTAAAGCAATTGGGGGCTCAGTTAATCGTAGGTTCCGTGCAGGATAGTATAGATAAGGGCAAAGTACAGGAGGAAAAAGGATACAATGCCAGTCGTAATGTGCTGCAAACCGTAACTCTGCTTGATACATTAGAAAAGCATAAATTTGATGCAGCTATAGGTGGAGGCAGACGAGACGAAGAAAAAGCACGTGCCAAAGAAAGGATATTTTCTCACCGTGATGAGTTTGGGCAGTGGGATCCCAAAAATCAACGTCCTGAACTGTGGAATATCTATAACGGACGTAAGCAATACGGAGAACACTTCAGGGTATTTCCTATAAGCAACTGGACAGAAATGGATGTATGGAATTACATCCGAATGGAAAATATCCCTCTGCCCTCCATTTATTTCACACACAAACGACTTTGTTTACAGCGAGACGGAGTGATTTTGGCGTATGCAGATTTTATGCCACTGAAGCCCGGGGAACAAGCTGTTGAGATGCAAGTGCGTTTCCGAACTATTGGGGATATTTCCTGCACTGGAGCTGTAGTATCTGATGCGTCTAATCTGGATGAAGTAATAGATGAGATTACCGTTTCAAAATTTACAGAGCGGGGTACTCGCTTTGATGACAAACGCAGTGATACTGCTATGGAAGACAGAAAAAAAGCGGGCTATTTTTAACAGAGCAACTACATGGAACTACTTAGATTTATAACCTGTGGCAATGTGGATGATGGTAAAAGCACACTCATCGGGCGATTGTTGTACGACAGTAAAGCCATATTTGAAGACCAGTTGGAGGCAGTAAAACGCACAAGTACACAAAAGGGAAAAGAATATGTTGATCTTTCTTTGCTTACAGATGGTTTAAAAGCCGAACGTGAGCAAGGCATTACCATTGATGTGGCTTACCGCTATTTTGCCACCCCTAAACGCAAGTTTATTATTGCTGACACACCTGGTCATGTTCAGTATACCCGCAATATGGTTACCGGTGCGTCTATGGCAAATCTGGCATTGGTACTCATAGATGCCCGTAACGGTATAACCGAGCAAACAAAAAGACACTCCTTTATTGCGTCATTGTTGGGTATACCTCATTTGCTGGTATGTGTCAATAAAATGGATCTGGTAGATTATAGTGAGCAGGTATTTGATAAAATTGTAAGTGATTTTAAAGAATTTTCCTCCCGTTTGGATATTCACGACATTCACTTTATACCTACCAGCGCCTTACAGGGGGATAACATTGTTGATCGCTCTGAAAGCATGCCTTGGTACTCGGGTAGTACTTTAATGTATTTGCTCGAAACACTACATATTAATAATGATTATAATTTTATAGATGCTCGTTTTCCGGTGCAATATGTAATTCGACCTCATAGTAACGCGCATCATGATTATCGGGCATTTGCAGGGCAGATAGCCAGTGGCATTTTCAGAAAAGGGGATGAGTTGGTAGTTCTACCTTCCGGTTTAACCACAAGGGTAAAAGCCATACACACCGGTGATGGAGAAGTGCAAGAGGCTTTTCCACCCATGTCAGTGAGTATTGAACTAACAGACGATGTAGATATCAGTCGAGGTGATATGCTGGTGCGTCAGCATAACCAACCTGAAGTGAGTCAGGATATAGATGTTTTACTCTGCTGGATGGGTAACAAACCTTTGCAGCCCGGGACTAAATTTTATATTCGTCAGAATACACGTGAAGTAAGAGGAGTAATAAAAGAGATTTACCACAAAATAGACATTAATACCCTGCACCGCAATGAGAGCGATAAGCAGTTAGATATGAATGATATTGCCAAAGTGCGTTTAAGAACTACGCAACCCTTGCTTTTTGATGCCTACCGCAAGAACAGATTTACGGGCAGTTTGATTTTAATTGACGAAGCCACTAACGAGACCATTGCCGCAGGCATGGTAAGCTAACTTCACTACTATGAATATAAAAGAATTACAACACAACTGGAACACTTTTGGCAAACAAGACCCGCTGTGGGCCATCATTACAAGATCCGATAAAAAGGGGAACAAGTGGGATATTGATGAATTTTTTAAAACGGGTGATCGAAAGATCGATCAACTCTTTGATATGCTGAAGGAGCAGAATATTCAGGTAAATAATGGAAGTGCATTGGATTTTGGATGCGGAGTGGGCAGGCTTACACTGGCTTTGGCCTCACATTTTGACCAGGTAAGTGGTGTAGACATTGCTCAATCCATGATTGATCTGGCCAACAGATACAACAAATTTCCCGAGCGCTGCACGTATTATGTAAATACCAAAGACGATCTTAGTTTGTTTGATAATCATTCTTTTGATTTTATTTATACCATCATTGTATTGCAACACATGCGTCCGGAGTATGCCAAATCATATATTGCTGAGTTTACGCGATTACTGAAACCGGGAGGAGTGGCTGTGTTTCAAATGCCTGCCAAATATATCGGTCCGCTACATCAGGAACTACAACCTTCAATGTGGCAGCGTGTAAATTACCGCCTAAAAAAGGTGCTTAAACCCCTTTTTGGATGGATGCTACCTGCACGTGCACATATGGAAATGTACGGTATAACACGCGATGAAATGGTGCCTTACCTCAAACAACTGGGTGTTGAAGTTGCAGATGTACGTAAAGATGACAGTCCCGGTCCGTTATGGGAGAGTTACCAATATACCATCATCAGAACCACCTAACAGTATGTTGAAGCATTACACGGCAATGGGAAACTCACGCATTGGTCTGATAGCTGCGCTTGAACGTTTTTTTTCGGATGTGTGGCATCACCTTGAGTTGATTCGGGAGTTAAGTAACATGGAACTAAGGGCACAGTACAAAAAATCATTTATAGGATTGGCCTGGTTGTTTGTATTGCCATTAATAAATGTTTTGATGTGGATATTGCTGTATGAAGGTGGGGTTTTTAATCCAGGCAAATTGCAAGTACCTTTTGTGTTGTATGTAATGACTGGATCTGTGTGCTGGATATTTTTTTACCTATTGCACGATAGTTTGTCGAAAGCTATTTCAGGAGGCTCGTATCAATTTTTATTATCAGAGTTCCCCCGCATCGTAATTATGTGTCAGAAAGTACGAACACATCTACTCACGTTTGCTTTCCCTTTAGCACTTTGCATGGTGATGGTGCCGGTTATGGGGCTTTCGGTTCATATTACTTTTTTTTTATTTCCATTATTTTTGATTCCGCTCCTGTTGCTTGCAATAGCTTCAGGGTTACTTTTTTCTTTGCTCGAAATTGTAGCGTCTGATGTTGCACGTATGGTCAATCGCATACTGGCAGCTTCATTATTTATTACTCCGGTTGCATTTTCAGCTAAGCAATCAAGAGGTATGCTCAGCGGATTAGTGGAGTTTAATCCGCTTACCTATTTGATTCAGGTGCCTCGAGACATCCTCTTAACCGGACGAATTGAACTTTCTGCCGCATACGGGTACTGCACTGCAGCTGCAGTAGTGTTTTTCATCTTTTCATTGCGTACTTTTTATGCAGCAGAAACACGGGTAATGGAGCGTTTGCACGTATGAGTAACACAAATGACATATTGGTTACTGTAACAGGTGTAGGAAAAAAATTTTCGACTCACCTCAAAAAAAGTATGTGGTATGGATTATTGGAGTTGATGCAAACAGCTATTGGTTTAAACGTAACCAAAAAGGAATTGAGAGATAAAGAATTCGAAGCACTACATGCATTTAGTTTTGAGTTAAAAAGAGGTGATATTTTAGGAATACTGGGTGTAAACGGAGCAGGCAAAACCACATTGCTTCGCTTGATAAGCGGAATTTATGCACCTGATACCGGTGAGATTGAAGTTAAAGGCAAAGTGGTTTCCCTATATGCAGCTACACTGGGTATGCACCCGATGTTCAGCGGCAGAGAAAATGTGTATGTGCGGGCGGCTATGTACGGATTGTCAAAAGAAGAAACAACCAAGCGCATGCAAGATATCATCGACTATGCTGAGCTGGAAAATTTTATTGATGCTCCGTTGGGTATTTATTCCTCTGGCATGCGCGCTCGACTGGGTTTTGCCATTGCGGTTCATGCAGATGCGGATGTGATTATAATTGATGAAGGGCTGGCGGTGGGTGATGTAGCTTTCAGGGCAAAGGCCTTTCAGACTCTTCGTGAACGTAGCACACGTGCAGCTATACTGATAGTATCGCACAGCATCAATCAGATTGCTCAAATGGCGAATCGTATTGTGGTAATGGATAAAGGCGCAAAGCTATTTGAAACCACTGATGTACAAGAAGGGATTGATTACTATATCCGCAAGTGTATACAGCCTCAATACTCCACTTATAAACACAGTACTTCAGCATTGGTTGCTTCACGGGTATATGCAGATGACCAATCTACACCTCACTCCGGAGAACTCCACTTGAAGCACGGAGAGGCGTTGAACATTGAATTGGATCTGGATAACACTTCATCGCTGGAGCATTGCACCATAGAAATAGAGCTGGTTAACAGCCATAATAAGACAGTAGCCGTGATTCATTCTGACACTACAGGATTTCAGTTGCAGAGCAATGGAAATCAAACCCTTCATATTCGCTTACCTCATGTTGAGTTAAAGTCAGATAAGTATGCTGTACATGTCAGTATTCGCCAACGGAATGATAATCTTCCATTGATGATTGCACGTTATATTCAATTCTTTACTGTTCAGGCTAAGGTGCATACACACGAGTGGGTACAGCTGAAAGCACACTGGAGGACGAAAGCATGAAAAAAACCAGTGATAAATGATATCTTTGAGCTACAATTGAATACTAACCGCGAATGATTTGGCTAGCCTCTTTCCCGCGCTCTGGGAACACATACTTACGAAACATACTGTATGAACTGTATGGCATAACCTCATCGGAATACCATTTTGAAGCAAATCTGACATTTGATGAGAATTATGCATCTTATACTGTGGTGAAAACACATTTGCTGCCTTCCAATTTGAAACCTAACCACCCTAACGCGAAGTCGATTTACATTGTACGTGACGGGAGAGATGCGGTAGTCTCCATGGCACACCACCGCAAAGATATTGTTGCACCCGGAAGTGATTTTCAGGAAAATTTGCGTGCCGCAATTATTGCACAAGGTGGAAGCCATTTTGGAGGATGGTCTAAAAATGTCGAGCAATGGATTAAACAAGCTGATTTGGTTTTGTACTACGAAGATCTTATTGCCAATCCAAGGGCTTGCATGGAACGGGTGAGAAAACTACTTGAATTAACTGAACCCGATTACAACAAGATACCCACCTTTGAGCAATTGAAGCAAGGTAAACCTGTATACGGAGGTGGTTGGGAGAATGACATCAATAGTGACGTGGTAGACAATTATGCAACTAAATTTTTCAGACAAGGCAAAGTAGGTTCATGGAAGGATGAACTTTCATCTGAGTTGCATGATTTGTTTTGGAGTTACCATGGTGAAACCATGGAGAGATTGGGTTACACTTATTCCGGAGAACGCATTCCCCCTCATCAAGAATTGGAACACCAGCTGGTGTATAAAACCAACGGAAAATTACCCCCTGCTCCATCGGAAAAAATAAAAGTGCTTTTTGAAGCATCGAAATTGCTGCTATGGTATAATGAGGGTACCAAACGTTATGAAACCGAACTGCTCAAAGGTTTAGGACTGCTGGCCAATGATCCCTGTTCACGTTGGGAAATTGATGTGTACATTGGAGGCAGCGTATATCCTATCTCTAAAGCACTCAAGTATATTTATGACAGCAGTGACTTTGAACAAGATAGCCGCAAAAGCGATTCATTTTTGGAAAGGCATAATTCATGGAAAGGTTACCTGAACAAAGGCTACCATATTCTCCTAAAAAAAATATTTGGGGGTCACTATGCCGCTAACCTCGAACCTGTTGAATTGTTGAAAATGTATCCATTCAGGCTACAGTTCAACTACCACCTGAATGTGTTGGCCTCACGCTTGCGGATGAAAGGGATGTTTTCTCCCGATTTGGAGAAGTATGATATCATTCACATGCCACTTATGCAAAACTTCTATTGGTTCAGGGAGTGTAAAAATCCGGTGTTGGTTGTAACCGTTCATGATCTCACTCACTTGTACTTTCAGCAGTTTCATACTCCTGAAAATATTGCCTGTTGCAATGATGCTATGAAGTTTTTACAGGCACATCCCAAAACAAAAATAATAGCCATCTCAGAGAATACCCGAAAAGATTATTTGAAAGAGACTACCACCGAACGAGATAATGTTAAACTTATATATGAGGCAGCTAACCGTAGGCAATTTAAGAAAGTGGTTTATGGTAACAGATTGCTCGAGGTAGCCGTAAAGTACAAAATCCCATCAGCCAATTTTTTCTTTAGCCTCTCAACCATTGAACCACGCAAAAATTTGGTGAATGCCATCAAAGCTTTTGTACAGTTTTGTAATACATATCCTGAAGAAGAAGTTTATTTTGTAATAGCGGGGAAACACGGTTGGAAAAATGCTGATTTCGATGCATTAACCGAACGGGCGCATCACCGCATTATTGAAACAGGAATGGTGAATGACGATGATTTACCGGTCTTATATTCCATGGCATTGGGGCTGGTATATGTATCCTATTACGAAGGATTTGGTTTGCCACCCTTGGAAGCCATGAGTTGCGGAACTCCTGTGATATACGGAAACAATAGTTCCATGATTGAAGTGGTGGGAGATACAGGATATAAAGCAAATCCTGAACAGGTTGATAGTACATTTGCCTGTATGGTAGACATATACTTTAACCGGGAGGAACGAAATAAAAAGGCTGCTGCTGCACTAAGAAAATCATTTGATTTCAGCTGGTATAAAACAGTATCAGAAACACTTCAAGTGTATGAAGAAGCCTACCGTCAATACAAAAGAAACGTTAAACAACAAACTACGCATATACATATATGATACAGGCACCTCATCTTGAACTTATTTCTTTACATATTCCTAAAACAGCCGGTACTTCTTTCCGTACTAATCTGGTTAATGTTTATGGCAAAAAGGCCGTTGCCAGATTCGATATTCTGAAAGGTAAAATATGGCTGGATGAAAAAGAGTTTAAAGGTGATATACTGCCATCAAACATTCGTGTTATTCACGGGCATTTTGTTTATGCCGAGTTGACCGAAATGTTGAATATTAAGCCGGATGTGAAAAAAATTACATGGTTAAGAGAACCCGTTGAACGTGTGGTATCCAACTATTTTTACTTGTGTGATATGATGAAATATTACATGCAGGAGGACAAAAACCACATCGATGTGTTAAGCAAAATGCAGCGAACATTGGAAGAATATGCTGCAGATCCAGTTAACCGGAACCGCATGAGTAGGTTTCTTTCGGGTATTTCGCTGAATGAATTTGACTTTGTGGGACAAATTGAACACTTTAACACTCACCTTCAGCAACTGGCAACTAAACTGAACTGGAAACAACCAACGCAGGTAGTTTACAAAAATTCTACCTCTGTTTCAAGTGAGCGGAATGAGTTGAGTGAGGAGTTAAAACAACGTATTGCTGAATGGAACAGAGAGGATGTTCAACTTTATGAAGCCGCAGGATAGTTTCGGAAATAACCTGTCGGGTTTATTTTTTTTTCCTTATTTTCACAACCTGAAAACTGAGGTCTCAGAATGATTTGGCTAGCATCTTTTCCTCGCTCCGGCAATACTTTTTTCCGTAATGTGATGTTTGAACTATACGGGTTGGAATCGTATGATTATTATCCGTTACGAGGTGTGAAGGTGAGAAAAGATTATACATCATTTCCCATTGTTAAAACACATTTACTTCCCTGGCAAATACAGCCTCAGGATAGTAATATACCTGCTATTTATCTTGTGAGAGATGGTCGAGATGCAATAGTTTCAATGGCTCACCAGCGAAAAGATATAATTGCACCCGGCAGCGATTTTCAGGAGAATCTCAAAATGGCCATTGTGGCTGAATATGGAGGATACTTCGGAGGATGGTCTGAAAACTGCCGGCAATGGATAGAACGATCAGACATTATTATTCGCTATGAAGATTTGATTTCTGATAGTAAAGCCACCTTTGAAAGGGTTCGCAAGCTGATGAATTTACCTGAGCCGGACTATTCCAAAATCCCTACGTTTGAGCAACTGAAATTCGGTCGCCCTCAGTATGGGAATGGTACTGAAGAATTACTGGGTGGGGCAGATATTGAAGATTATTCCAAAAAGTTTTACCGCAAAGGTAAAGCAGGAGGTTGGAGAGATGATATGAGTGTTGAAATGCACGATTTATTCTGGAGCTATCACGGAGAAATGATGGAACATCTGGGCTATTCTTACAGTGGAGAGATAGCACCCTTGCATCAGGATACCGACCGACTGATTATTTCAAAACTTGATTTGCCCTTGCAGGAAAACACCCGTAAAACCAAAGTACTCATTGAATCTTCAAAGTTACTGTTGTGGTACAATGAAGGAGCCAAAAGATACCTTATGGAACTATTGAAAGGTATGCTGGAAGTTGTGCAGGCCCCGAAAAGTAATTGGGAAATTGATATTTATGTAGGTGGCAAAATATACAGTCTGGAGTCATGCGCACGATTTTTCTACAAAGATGCCCTGCTGGAAAAACACCTTATGGAGTATAGAAGCTTGGTTACATCGGGTATTTCTAAGGATGAAATTGCATATCAGATAAGAGGATCAAAATTTTACAGAAAACTAAAAGTAGGATTAAGAAAACTTTCGGGACTTCTAAAGAGAAGTTCCTTATACCAGCTTTATTTTCACACATCTTATTTTATTAAAAAATACCCGTTCAGGTTCAAAATCAATACCTATTGGAACCAAGGCAGGAGAAAGTATGGTTTAAAATCGAAAATTAAAGACCTTAGTCAGTATGATGTAATTCACCTGCCGGTGATGCAGAATTATAAAGCGTTTAAGGATATTCCGGGCAATTATGTAATTACAATGCATGATTTGACGCATATCTATTTTCCACAGTTTCATACCCAGCGAAACATAGATTGTTGTAATGAAGCCATGAAGTTTATTGCCGATAAAGAGGCAGAAATAATAGCGATTTCAGAGTCTACCAAACATGATTACCTGAAAGAAACAAAAGCAGCAGATAATTTAACTCAGGTTATTTATGAAGCTGCTGATCGTAAAAAATTCAGGCAGCAAACCAATCAGGATAAAATTCGCAGCACTTTAGACAATTATAAAATACCGGATGCTCCTTATTTGCTGTGTTTGTCAACATTGGAGCCAAGAAAAAATCTGGTGAATACCATTAAGGCCTTTAAGCAATTTACCGATAAACATCCTGATTCGGATCTGAATCTTGTAGTAGCAGGTAAGAATGGCTGGAAAAATGATGAATTATTTACCCTCGATATCCGCAACAATCCACGTATAACATTTACAGGCTTTGTTGCTGATGAGGATTTGCCCAATTTATATTCAGGAGCACTTGCACTATCTTATGTGTCCTACTACGAGGGGTTTGGATTACCTCCATTGGAGGCCATGAGCTGTCGTACACCCGTTATATTTGGCAATAATAGTTCTATGATTGAAGTAGTGGGAGATACTGGGTATAAAGCAGACCCTGCTGATGTCAACAGCATACTTGCTCAAATGGAGTGTGTTTATTTTGACAAAATTCTGAGAGAAGAAAAAGCATCACTTGCTTTGCAAAAATCTTTCACATTTAGTTGGCGAAAAACAGTTATTGAAACCTTAAATTTATACAGCAAAGTGTCGGGAGTTAAGAAAACCGATTCTGCTGTTTCTGAAATAAAATTAGCAGGAGTGGAATGAAATTGTCTAGATGGAGGAACCCCCTTTTATTACTATTATTCAGTTTTTTTGTTATTCAAGTTGTTGCGTATAAATTATACAGTAGTTTCTGGACAACACCACCCGCCACTCAGGTAAACAGAAATGAGCGCATTAAAAGAGGCTGGCCTGAGTACACCTCAGGCAAACGATTAGACGGCACAAAACACATCATTTTTATTGGAACTTCTCAATCATTCGGGGATGAAATAGAAGATGACAAAAAAATATACCCAAGTATTATCAGACAGAATTTTTTGGATGAAGGTATACAGGTAACTTTAGAGAACTGGTCTTTGGGTGGAATACGAACTGTAGACATTGAAATGATGCTGCTAAAAGCTATACAGAAAAAACCCGATCTCATAGTGCTTGCCTTGGATGTGTCTAACTTTGATCGCAATAGCAACAGAAATCTCACCTTTCCAAATACGGATGTGAACCTGTTTCTTGCTGATCCCCGCATTTTTTCATCCATGAAGAACTCCTTATTAAATCATCCTTTAGATGAAGATATACGTATCCGAAAAATTGCTGAACGGTATCTGCCTTTGGTTAGAAGTCGAACAAAGGTTCACACTCAAATAGCACAAGAATTTGACCTTACTAACGAAGATCAGCTATTCTATTTCGGAAATCCTGTTACCAGGGGAGTGATTCCGGACATAAATGTAGTTAAAAACTACAGAGATGTTCTAATGTTTAGGCACCGGAATACCCCTTATTTTATTATTGACGAGCAGGAAATGGGTGAAAAATACTTCGCTGCCAAACGGTTTACTACTCTGCTCAAGGAAAGATTGAAAGGGAGTGACATAAAAGTAATGTATACCTGGATTCCTCTTTCATACCAGCATTGGGATAAAGGAGAATTTAATAAGATAAAGAAGTTTAGAAAAACTATGAAAACATGGAATGCAAAAGAAGGTATAGCTGATTATGATTTTCTCGAAGCAATATCCGATTCAGACTTTATTACTGTTTCACATCTAAAGCCAAATGGACACAGTAAAATAGCAAAATTAATTTACCCCGCTATTAAAAATGAACTTCAATAGTTACATCTTTTTTGCACTACTTATTCCTGTAATAATTCTTTACAGAGTTCTTCCTTGGAATATAGGGAAAGTAATGCTGGTGCTGGCCTCTTATGTGTTTTATGGATACGCAGAGCCCTTCTATCTCATATTACTTTTTTATTCTTCAGTAATTGATTACATCGGTGCTATTTTTATCCATGATGCTAAATCAGAGTTTCGTAGAAAAGTATGGCTATGGATTAGTGTGATAGGAAATATCGGGTTGCTACTTGCATTTAAGTATGCTAATTTTATGATTAATAATATTAATCTGTTTTCTGACATTATTCATTTCGAACCAATCAAAAATACAGGCTGGTTGCTACCTGCGGGTATCTCTTTTTATACATTTCAAACACTTTCATATACGGTTGATGTCTACCGCAAGCAAGCAGAACCTTGTCGAAATTTTGTCACCTTTGCTTTATATGTTTCCTACTTCCCTCAATTAGTTGCCGGCCCAATTGAACGCGCTACCCACCTCATAAAACAAATAAGTGAAAAGCATCGAGTACCTGCTCATGATTTAATGAAAGGGCTGGAAAGGATACTTTGGGGACTCATTAAAAAATGTGTTTTAGCCGATAGATTAGCTTTGTTTATTAACGAGGTCTATGCTAATCCTGAACAAATGCCGGCCCCTGTAATTTGGTTGGTTATGATAGGCTTTATGATGCAACTATACTTGGATTTTAGTGCATATACAGATATTGCAATAGGGCTGGCACAGCTAATGGGTGTGCAGTTAGCAGAGAACTTCAAACACCCGCTTATTGCCCGAAATCCTGTTGATTTCTGGAACCGTTGGCATATAACCCTTACCACTTGGTTCAGGGATTATGTGTTTGTTACTATGGGAGGCTTGAAGCGTCAGCAAAAATGGAAGTCCATGTTCAACATAATGGTAGTATTTACCCTCACAGGATTTTGGCATGGTGCAAGTTGGAACTTTGTCTTATTTGGCGCTTATGCAGGACTAGGTGTTGCTGTTTATCAGTATATAAAAATATTCTCGCGCTGGCGAACAACACGTCCTTTATTGGGCAAAAGTATAGCAGGCACATCATTAGCCATATTTCTGTATTCCGTTTATATGTATGTTGGGGGAGTTTTTTTCAGAACCCCGGATATTGCCACAGCAATAACCATTTACAAAGGAGCATTGTTTAATGAATTGTCAATGCCGTCAATATATTTACCCTATGCAATATTGATAGCACTAATATGGCTGGTTCATTTGCTTAGAGAGAACTATTTTGAAAATAATATGCTTTCCACCAAGCTTAAACAAGTTCCGGTTTGGACTGTAAACTTATTTTATATCGTACTGCTTAACTATGCCGCATACGAGCATAAAGTAACGTTTATTTATTTTCAGTTTTAGCGTATGCGATCAGCTGAACGAACTAATTCCTCGTCTTTTTTAATCAACAGTAATGCTCTGAAATTGAGGTAAAGCAAAAATACAAACAGAATGCTGCCAAAGAATGAACCTTTGATAGCTTCCAGCGGACTGAAAGCAGGAATTATCCGATAAGCATTAGAGAAAGTTAAAGCAACCAACAATAGAATTAATGCAAAGTTGTATTTGCATAATTTGATTTGCTTTGCTCTGTTTTTAAACGAGAACAAAATGAACAGGTTGTATACTATGAGCAACAAAGTAGCACCAAACGTGAGCCATTGCGTTTCAGTTTGTATAATGTTGGCATTCTGATCAAACACATAAAATGCACGCAGGTTAAGAGAATAATGAGTCATTACATCTCCGTTCAGAGTCCATTGGTCTAACACCTGACCGAAAGAAAGCACACATAAAATGGCACAAATGCCTAACAGATAAACAGTTTGAATACGTTGAATCATATAAATGAATTTTAGCGCAAGTTACAGCAAAATCTCAAAACTAACCTGAGGCGCAGATGGGCAATTATTGTATAAATTTGCCCCACTATAAATATCTCGCAAATGAAAGCAGTTTACGTTGTTGATGCAGTAAGAACACCCATAGGTCGTTATGCTGGTGCTCTGGCCCATGTTCGTCCTGATGATTTGGCCGCTCATGTTATTCGTGAGTTGGTAAAACGTAACCCGACAATTGCACACGATGATATTGAAGATGTGGTTTTGGGTGCTGCTAACCAAGCAGGTGAAGATAACCGGGATGTTGCCCGCATGGCTTTGTTGCTGGCAGGTTTGCCGGTTCACATAGGTGGTGTTACAGTAAATAGGTTGTGTGCCTCAGGTTTGCAAGCTATTATTGATGCCACACGTGGTATTTTGAGTGGTAGCGGGGAGGTTTATATAGCAGGCGGAACTGAAAGTATGAGCCGTGCACCGTTTGTAATGGCAAAAGCAGATAGCGCTTTTGGACGTACACCTGAAATTTATGATACTACTATCGGTTGGCGTTTTACCAATAAAAAACTGGCTGAAATGTACCATCCCTATACCATGGGTGAAACTGCCGAGAACGTTGCTCAACGATGGAATTTGACCCGGGATGAGCAGGATAATTTTGCTTTACAATCTCAGATAAAATACGCGGCAGCTCATGCGGCTGATAAATTTGCAAACGAGATAGTACCCGTTTCTATAGCCCAGAAAAAAGGAGATGCCGTGGTGTTTGCGAAAGATGAACATCCACGTGCCACCAGTATGGAGGAATTGGGTAAACTAAAACCGGCATTCAAAAAAGATGGAACCGTAACAGCCGGAAACTCATCTGGCGTTAATGACGGTGCAGCAGCTTTATTTATTGTTTCAGAAGATTACGTAAAAGCACACAACCTTAACCCGCTTGCTCGTGTGGTGTCTATGGCTGTAGCAGGCTTGGATCCTGCTATCATGGGCATAGGTCCGGTACCGGCTTCACAAAAAGCGTTAAAGCGTGCAGGACTTACAGCAAATGACATTTCATTAGTAGAATTAAATGAGGCATTCGCTTCTCAGAGTTTAGCCTGTGTGCAAGAGTTAGGTTTGAATCCCGATATAGTAAACGTGAACGGAGGCGCCATTGCCTTAGGCCATCCATTGGGTTGCAGCGGTGCTCGCATCAGTACCACCCTTATTCATGAAATGCAAAAGCGTAACAGCAGCAAATATGGATTAGCTACGATGTGCATAGGCGTTGGCCAAGGAGCTGCAGTTATTTACGAAAAGTGCTAACCGAATCTTTTCGGGTTACAAACACGCAATATTTCATCGTAGAATTGTTTGACAAGGAGTAAGTAAAACAGGTGTCGAGTTTCAGATAGGGTTTTGACAGGAGCGTGTCCAAAGGCATGCTGTGCAAGGTAAACGACCAGTATTCGTCCCATATAACAACTTCATTTGCCTTAAGCCGATAGTCAGGTTTTTTATAAAATAACTGGAATGAGGTTGAATCATACAGATTCTGATTTAAAAAATGAGACAATGCAGGGTCAGAAAAATAGAACACGTTATCAGTATATTTTTGTTTGATGTAAGGGGATAATTGATGAGCCATAAACTGTTGCCCTTCATTCAAGGTGAAATCAGATTTCAGGTCAGCGGCTGTGGGTGTATATAAAAATGTGAAGTAGAATAGTGCTATAAACAGTAAGCCCGTAGTTACATATTCTGTAGCCTTGCGTTGTAACTTATATAACGGATAACTAATCAGGTTAAACCCAGCCACACACAATATGGCAATGCAGGGCATGGTTCCCATAATTACCCGAGTAAGTCCGATGGAACCAAACATACCAAAGGTCCAGAAAATACTATGTGCTATAAAAACCACTAAAAAGCTTCCGCAAATCAACCAAAAAGATAGATGAAGTTGGACTGTTTTCTTTGACTTTAGGTACTTATAAATTGTATGTAAAATGCCGGCACTTAAAACAAAACAGGAAACCGGGCCAATCAGGTAATACATGCGAACAGGGAAATAATACCAGTGTCTTTCGCCTTCCAACAATTCAGTTCTGGCATAGGGATTTTCTGTGAATACCCACAAAATACTCTCGTGGTAAGGGTAACCCATTAAACTAATAACCACATGCCCAGTGAGCAACCACGGCCACAAGCTTATCCGGTTAGCGGCATAGAGAAAAACAGCTGCCAACGGTAAAATGAAGAGACCCTCTGTTCTGGCAAATGGAAGAAAAGAAAGCACTATCAGCCCGGCTTTCAAACGGTTGCTGCTTATTAAAAGTATTGCAACAGCAAGTATTAAGGCAAAGGTAGGTTCTGTAAAAGCAGATGGGGTAACCTCAAGAGTTTCTGACGCAAAAAAGAAAAAAAGTACAGTAAGCCAGGCTCTTTTTATACCCGTAATATACGCGGTGTGGTAAGCTGCGGCACAGGCTATGCTCATCGCCAATACGTTGTAACATTTAACCGCTGTAAACCCCAGTTGAGCAAATGGAAAGCTTAGTAAGGTAAACAAAGGCTTTCCCCAGTGATCAAAAAACAGTGCATGATTTTTAGCTGCTCCTCTGGCAATTAAGTAGTGGCAAAGACTGTCTCCGTTACCTGCTGTGCCGTCTGTAAAAATTACGACACACAATAACGCCACGGTGATACTCCCTAAGATGGCATAAAATAAGCCATGGGTTCTATTAAAAGGTATTGAAAATCTGTTAGTGTACAAAACAGATTCAAATATACAATTCGGCCCTCAATTTCTTAAAAGCCTCTTATCTTTGCTCTTTCATGCGTTATGCACTTCAGCTTTCATACTTTGGCAGTCGTTACCACGGCTGGCAAAAACAAAACAATGCCCACACTGTTCAGGCAGAGGTAGACAAAGCATTGTCTTTACTACTACGTGAAAATATTGAAACAGTGGGTTGTGGAAGAACCGATACAGGTGTACATGCTAAAGATTACCTGCTGCATTTTGATACTAAAAATACCTGTGATGATAATCTGGTGTATCGTTTAAACAAATTACTTCCCGAGGATATTGCAATACACAACATTCGATTGGTGAGTGATTTTTTTCATGCCCGTTTTGATGCTTCTTTGCGCGGCTATGCGTACCATATTCATCAGCGGAAAAATGCATTTCTACAGGAACGTTCCTGGTATTATCCGATCAAGCTGGATGTGGAGGCCATGAATAAAGCAGCGGCAATTTTGCTTCAGCATACCAATTTTCAATGTTTCAGTAAAACCAACACACAGGTATATACTTTCGAGTGTAAGGTTACTAGAGCCCGCTGGATTCAAAAAGATGATGAACTTGTATTTGAAATTGAAGCCAATCGTTTTTTACGCAACATGGTACGTGCAATTGTGGGCACCTTGCTGGAAGTGGGTAAAGGCATACTTACTATGGAAGGGTTTCATAAAATTATATTAAACGGTACACGAAGCGATGCCGGACAATCTGTACCCGCTCACGGATTATACCTTTGTAAAGTAGACTACAATGAGGCTACCTTTGACTTAAACAGAAAATCCTTTTCCCTTGAACAGCACGAAGAAGAATAAAATAGGAGAAGCAATAGACATACAGCTACTTAAGCGAATGTATGAACTGGCCAAACCGCACCGTAAAATTTTAAAAACATCTGTAGTATTGGTACTATTGACGGCTGCTTTGGCGCCCACCCGTCCCTATCTTACACAATACATCCTTGATGTACACATAGCTAATGGTAACATGCAGGGTTTGATTAACTGGAGTGCCACTCTGTTTATTATTCTTTTAGTTCAAACAGGTATTTTACTAGCACAAACATACCTTACCAACTTACTGGGGCAATCCATTATCAAAGATCTTCGCATCAAGGTTTACGAACATATTAATCGTTTGTACTTAAAGTTCTTTGATAGAACACCTGTGGGCACTTTGGTTACCAGAAATGTGTCCGACATTGAAACCGTTGCGGATGTGTTTTCTGAAGGTATGATTAGTATTGTAGGTGATATACTGCAACTGGTCTTTATTTTGGGGGCTATGTTTTACACTGATTGGAAACTTTCACTTATAAGTCTTTCGGTTTTCCCTTTGCTCGCTTATAGTTCATATTTATTTAAAGAAAGTGTAAAACGTTCTTTTCAGGATGTGCGCAATCAGGTAGCCAAGCTTAATACCTATGTGCAGGAGCATATTGTGGGCATGTCTATTGTGCAGGTATTTAACAGGGAACAAACGGAGATGGCGCGATTCAAATCAATTAATAAAGAACACCGCGATGCCAATAACCGTGCAATATTTGCCTATTCGGTATTTTTTCCTGTAGTAGAGGTGATTACCGCATTGTCAATTGGTCTGGTGGTATGGTATGGCTCCAAACAGGCGCTCAACAGTGAACTTTCGCTGGGAGTAGTGGTAGCGTTTATCATGTATATCAACATGTTTTTCCGACCTATCCGTCAATTGGCCGATAGGTTCAATACTTTGCAAATGGGTATGGTGGCCTGCGAGCGTATCTTTAAGTTACTGGACGAAAAAGAAACTCTCGAACCTCAGGGAAGCATAAAAGATTTTAAAGTAAAAGGACATATTCAGTTCAAAGAAGTGTGTTTTGCATATAACCCCGGAGAGTATGTATTAAAGAATATTAGTCTCGAGATTCAACCCGGTAAAACGCTTGCATTGGTGGGCGCAACTGGTGCTGGTAAATCATCAGTCATCAACCTGCTGAGTCGTTTTTATGAAATTGAAAAAGGGGAGATTATATTAGATGGTGTTAACATTCGGGAGGCCGACTTACATTATTTGCGTAAGAACATTGGTGTGGTATTGCAGGATGTATTTTTATTCAGCGGCAGTATTTTGGACAATATCACCTTGTTTAATCCGGATATTTCAGAGCAACAGGTAACAGATGCAGCTAAATTGATTGGTGCGCATGATTTCATCTCCAAACTGCCTGATGCTTACCACCAGAATGTATTTGAAAGAGGTGCTACCCTTTCCGTTGGTCAGCGTCAGCTTATTTCGTTTATACGAGCACTGGTTGCCAACCCTGCTGTATTGGTGCTGGACGAAGCCACTTCATCTGTGGATACAGAAACAGAAGAACTTATTCAGCATGCTATCACTGTGATGATGAAAGGCCGAACAAGTATTGTTATTGCGCACCGCCTGTCCACTATTCTGAATGCAGATGAAATTATTGTGTTGGATAAAGGTGAAATAAAGGAAAGGGGCTCTCACGATCAATTGCTCAATACAGGAACTTATTACAAAGAACTTTACGAAATGCAGTTTAGTGCATTGGTTTAGAGGGTTAAAAGTCAGGCGTAGATTTTTCTCAGATATTAGCTAAATTGCGGCCGTTTTCAGCAGTAAAATAAGTTTAAAATCACATCAAAATGAGTGTATTAGTTAATAAAGATTCAAAAGTTATTGTTCAGGGTTTCACGGGTAGCGAGGGTTCATTCCACGCATCACAAATGATTGAATACGGAACTAACGTAGTGGGTGGTGTTACACCGGGTAAAGGAGGAAGCACGCATTTAGACCGCCCCGTGTTCAATACAGTAAAAGAAGCTGTGGACAAATCCGCTGCTAACGTATCCATTATATTCGTTCCCCCTGCATTTGCAGCGGATGCCATAATGGAAGCAGCTGATGCAGGTATAAAAGTAATCATCTGTATCACCGAAGGTATTCCGGTACGTGATATGGTTGACGTAAAAGAATACATCAAAGGAAAAGATTGCCGCTTAATCGGTCCGAATTGCCCGGGTGTAATTACACCGGATGAAGCCAAAGTAGGCATTATGCCGGGCTTTGTGTTTAAAAAAGGTAAAGTAGGGATTGTATCTAAATCAGGTACACTAACCTACGAAGCTGCCGATCAGATTGTACGTGCGGGCATGGGTATTACTACTGCAATCGGTATTGGTGGAGATCCTATCATCGGTACATCTACCAAAGAGGCAGTGGAGTTGTTAATGAACGACCCGGAAACTGAAGCCATTGTTATGATTGGCGAAATTGGCGGAACCTACGAAGCTGACGCAGCGCGTTGGATTAAAGCAAACGGAAACAAAAAGCCTGTAGTGGGTTTCATTGCCGGTCAAACTGCTCCTGCAGGAAGACGCATGGGGCATGCCGGTGCAATCATAGGCGGTAAAGACGATACAGCTGCTGCTAAAATGCAAATCATGCGAGAGTGTGGCTTGCATGTGGTTGATTCACCAGCTGAAATTGGTGTAACCATTGCCAAAGTATTAGGAAATAAAGTTTCTGCTTAATTCTTAAGTAGCACATAAACAAAATTGCCCGGGGTTTACCTCGGGCAATTTTGTTTATGTATTATGAATCTGTTTGTAAGTATGGTTTACAACAGTGTAGTCGCTATCAGTATCAGCCAAAGTTCATAGCAGACTACCAGAAAGCGATTGGCATAGCCGGCTAAAGCAATTACACCCTCAGGCATGTATTCGAGTGGCTGAGAGTTTTTAGTGATTTCAATGCCCGCTTTCTTAAGGCCTGAAAACATTACACCCATACTTAACGACATTAGTACGAGACTAACCCAGGTGGCATGCGAAGAAATTAAAACTAGATGCTTGTAATTGCTCAGGCTATCAGGCCCAGCAACAGTATAACCAATAAGCAATGATGCAATAGGCAAAGACGGAACACCTAAAAGAAAAGCCAAACCGTGGTGCTTGTGTTTTACATCAAATAATCCACCCATTACCTCACCTATACCGGAGATAAGAAGTAAGATTACACCCAGTTTGGCCCAAGTGCCTGTAACAGCGTTCCAAAGTAGCAGAGAAAGTAAAAAAGAACTTATTCCCCACAGCAGAAAAAAGGATGTGATTAGCCATTTGTGTTTTCCTAAAGCATATTCACTGATCATTCGCCAACTGGGCCGGTATTCAGGACTTACAAAATGCAGCAACAATAAACAAAGTAGTGATAGTATGCTGCTACCGGCAGCAAGTAAAGCTAGTGTATTCATTTCTTTATTTTTTAATTCTCAGGCGTTGATTGCATAGTACTTTTGATTGTACAGGTAAGATGTAATGACAACCCCGAACACAACAAGCATCATCAACATACCCGGCTGAAATCCATCTATCATAATGTTGGAATAAACGGCACCAATCAGGTCGAATATTAAACCGGCATAAGCCCACTCTTTAATTTTTTTGAAGGAAGGAATTAAAATAGCCAGACTTCCCAATAGTTTGGCTACTCCGATGAACGGAATAAAATACAGCGGATAACCTAAGTGTGTCATAAATACTTTAGCTCCTTCTACCATCATAATATCAGGTATGGCAGAAAAGAGCATAAAGGCTGCGAACAAGCCGGTGCTGGTCCAATAGATAATTTTTATTGATTTCATAACTGTTATTTTTTATGCAGAAAGTTAATCATCCAGTTAATTCCGTATTTGTCAGTAAAGCTACCGAAGTAAGCACCCCAGAACATGTCCTGCAAAGGCATAGTAATGTTCCCATTTGCGGAGAGTTCGTTGAATAATCGTTCAGCTTCTTCACGCGTGTCGGGTTCCAATGAGATATGCATATTGTTACCCTGCACTACCTTGAACCCCATTTCCTCTGGCGCATCAGTGCCCATCAGTATATGATTTGCTGTTATAGGAAGTTCTACATGCAATACAAGTTTCTTTAATTCATCAGCTACTGGCGGATGGTCAGCATCGGCAGGTAAATCACCAAACCGTTGTATACCATTTCCTGTAAATTTGGTTTTGAAAACCGATTGGTAAAATAAAAAGGCTTCTTCAGTATTACCGGGGAAGTTAACATATGTACACACTCGGGCAGTAGTGTCTTTTCTGTTTTCGTTTCGCAATTTGAATTGCGCTTCGATATACTGATCAAGATTACCTAAGGCCATGGTGAATCCTTCTTTGAATCCGAGTTCAATAATTTTTTCTAAATCGGCCAGTGAGTTGTAGGAGATAACAATATCAACCAGAGTGGTATTGGCTGTTTGTTCTATGAAAGCGTTGGACCAAAGTGACCTTGGGAAATCCACGTTGAGCTTTCCGTTTTCATCACAAAATGCGTCTAAGCCGGAGAAACTTTTTAAAGGAACTATCTTTTGATAATCCGCTTTACACCAATGTTTCTCATTCTCGGGGCTTATCATACAATATAGCCAGCTTCCACCTTCACGAAAGTCCATTGACTTAGTTTGTGTACGATAGGGTTGTGGTGCCCACCACAAATCAAGCAGTTCAGGTTTGGTCCAGGCATCCCAAACCAGATTCAGATCGGCCGCAAAGGCACGTTTAACATGAATGGTGTTGTTTTCCTTGTTTACGGAAAAGTCAAATTGCAAATGAGGGTTCATTTTTTATTCTTTTTTAGTAGTGATAATACATTGTCAAGTTGATTAAAGCGGTTCTCCCAAATTTTCCTGAATTGTTCCAACCATTTATCAATTTCTTTCATTTTTTTTATCTCCAATTGGTAATAAATTTCCCGGCCTTGTTGATCTTGTTTTACCAGTTCACATTCGGTTAGAATACGTAAGTGTTTGGACACAGCCTGCCGGCTTATATCAAAATGTTCAGCCAGTGCGTTCGGGGTCATGGCCTGTAGTGCAATAAGTGTAATTATGGCTCTACGGGTAGGGTCGGCTATAGCTTGAAAAACGTCTCTTCTCATGTAACGGAAATTATAATGCAACTAATCGGTTGCAAATATATGTGCAACTTTTTGGTTTCGCAAATATTTTTTTATGCATTAGTGTAAAAAGTAAATTTTTTGTTGATTCAGCAGGCTAGATGTGCAGAGTTTATTCTCTGCTCTCGCGTATTAAAGTAATGTGGCCGGTGTGTGTTTTATGATACCCGCTTTTGCGTTTTATTTCTACAATGTAAAAATATTCACCTGCCGGGCTTTCAAAATTTCTTTCGTTGGTGCCGTACCATTTCTCAGTTACATCTTTGGTTTCAAACATCAATTGTCCCCAGCGGTTGTATATGCGCACGTGTACTTGGTCGCACGCGGGGTCAAGCCCTGCAACATACCAGCCCTCGTTTTTATCATCCTGATTGGGTGTAATTACATTGGGTACAAAAAACTGCTGCGTAGAGTCAGATAACTCAATTTTTTGTTCAGTGGAATCGGCACAGGGAAGGCCGGGGTTGATTAGAAGCTTTACAATATATTCACCGGGTTGTTCATATACATGTGTGGGAGAAAAATTGATAGTGTCGGTATTTCCATCGTCAAAATCCCACTTAAACTTTAGTACATTTTCTGAGGTATTGGTGAGGGTAATTTCATCAGAGCAAAGATTATAGCTGTAGGTAAATTCGGCTTTAGCAGAAGGCAATGCTGTTATTGTTTTTTCTATGCTGTCAATCACATTGCAACTGCCTGAGTCAATCAAGAGTAATTTCACTTTAAAAATGCCGGCATTGAAAATGTGAGTTGGGTTAGAATTAGTATCTAACGGGCTACCGTCTCCGTAGTTCCATATGTGCAACACTCCGCCAATACTTTTATTGTTCATGTTTACGGCTAACGGGGCACAACCAATGTTGGGCTGAGGAGTGAAATCAGCCTGAATAAAATCACTGAGTTGTAAGTCAAATTTAAATGAAGCATTACTGCATCGGGGGCTTAAGTTGGAAGTAAAAACAGCACCAGGCGTTACAGGAAAATCGCTGATGGAGGGAGAGTTGGCTGCAGGACAGCTGGAACATACCGATTGGTAAATGATACCACGTTTGTCAAACCTGCTGGTGCCTCCATCAACGTGGTCGCCACTTTGATTGCCACCAAAGTAAGTTGCATATAAAATAGAATCAGCATCCCGGTTAAAAACTACAATATAGAAATCTTCTCCATCGCTCGTTTTTTGGTATGCATCAGGTGTGATAGGAAGTAATGAAGTGTTGTTACCTGTGTTGATACTCCCACCCCAGCCACTGAAATAAATGTTGTCACAATTATCAACCAGGAATGCAGAGGGTGATAAATCAGGTCCACCCAAACCGGTACCGAATGTTGTGGAAAGATTTACTGCACTAAACTGTTTGTTCATGCGAAACAAAAATTGTCCGCTATTGGGCATGTTGTAAACGCTAGCGGGAAAGACTGGAATAGTACCATCGGTTTGTCCGGTTATGTAAACTCTATCGCGTTGATCTAGGTCAATAAAGTATACTTGGTCATACCCGGTTGTTCCTACATAGGAAGAGTTAAAAACAGTATCACCTGTATTGTTCATGTGTAGAATAATTCCGTCACTTCGACCTCCCTGAAAGTTTGGTTGCAATACACCTGCAGTTGTAGGAAAGTTAGTGCTGTTGGAACCACCACCCATGAATAATTCTTCGTTCCGGTTTAAGCGAACAGAATAAAGCGCATCATCTCCGCTGCCTCCACAATAGGTACTCCACAGCAGTTGAGTTAAATTTTCATTTAGTTTAAAAGCAACCCCATCTTGTCCGCCACCGGATGTTTTTTGCGGAGCACGATTGGTTACAGGAAAATTAGGAGAAGTAGAACAGCCTACAATGTAGTAGTTGTTGTATTGGTCAAAAATAATATCACCTCTGTAGTCATCAGCATAATTAAATTGTAGAGTGGTACTGTTGTTTAAACCATCAACACCTCCTCCACCTACAAATGTAGACCCCAGAAGTTGTTTGCCGTCAATTGAAAATTTAGAGACAATTATGTCACTCGAAGAATTATAAGAAGTGTCATAGGCTGTAAGTGTGGTAGGGAAATTTCTGGAATAGGAAGTACCCATTACCAACAGATTATCATTGTTGTCACACACCAAGCTGTGTGGGTAATCATTGCCTTGACCACCCATATAGGTAGCAAACAGTAAGGAGTCACCACTCGTGGAATATTTACTGATGGTAATGTCGCATGGGAAAGGTCCGTTACCACCACCAAAGGTTTGTTGAAATGAGCCGGTATCTGTTGGATAGCCACCAGTCATTGCGCCTGTGGTAATACCTCCTGCGTACAAGTGTCCTTTTGAATCGTATGTAGCCGTATGCCCGAAATTATCGGCTGTTGAACCGGAGTAAGTAGAGAAAATCAGCAAAGGGTCAATAACAAGTGTTTCATTTTTATTGTAATCCCCATCAATAGAAAAACTAAGTTCATTTTTATCCAGAACGAAATGACAAGGTACCTGTACTTCGGCATTTTTAATCCGCTGATAAGCATACGGACGTTGTTCAACTACTGTATTTACAGACGTTTTAATATAAAGCTTACCTTCACTCAGCCACAAACTATCTGCGCCAGTAAAGCATAGTTTCACAAGGTTGATTTGAGCCCGGGGATGTAAGAGGATGTCATACTTTACACCCATATTCAGTTTCTGAATTCGCACATCTGTATGTTCGTATACATTTTTATATAGCACAGACGAGTAAGCCCCGGCTTCGCTGGCCCATTGTTCCTTTTGGTTACCTTGAAAGAAGTTGTAGTAATAATGTTGTTTTTGTTCCGATACTACTTCGGCATCGTTTGTTCCACCGGTAAAATTTACACGGAAACTGTGCCCCTTCATTGAAAACTGATGCCCCTCATAATTGCGGTTAAAGTCTTTGCTGTGCCATTTTTGAATGTAATCCTTTAAGGGAGCATCATCGTAAAAGCTATAGACCCATCCGTTTTTCTCCAGATAAATTGCACCGCTGCTCAACGCAGACTTATAAAGAATCTGCTTAGGCCATTGGCCTTTGTTCTGTACAAAAGGAACTGTATGTTGGGGAGCATCAGCTTTTGCAAACAAAGCTAAAGTACACATTATACCAACAGGAAGAACATTTGACCACTTGAACATGTATCGCAAGATAAATCAAAATGTACACTTTTACTTTCTGAGCCAATACACCTATTGCTCATTTAACTTTGTAACTGGATAATAGACTTCAGCTTTTTAAATGTAGTTTCATAGCATGATTGTTTTCAATAATTTCAGTGAAATTTTTTTAGATAACTTGCAACCTTCAAAGTAACTATTCCGTCAATAGAATTAAGTAAAAAGGTTGATGATAGAGCAACACCGTGAAAAAGAGCTTGTTGAGGGTTGTGCCCGGGGAGATAAGCGGTGCCAGAAAATGCTTTATGACCTGTATGGGAAAAAAATGTACGGAGTTAGTTTAAGATATTGCCATAATCAAGATGTTGCGAAAGACATTGTTCAGGATGCATTTATAAAGATCCTTACTAATATTTCGCGCTTTCGGTTCACGGGTCCGCTGGAGGCTTGGATTCGCAGAATTGTGGTGAACACGGCCATTCAGTACTATCGGGACAAAATACAGGTAAATGAAGTAGATCTGGACCATGCATCATATGAACTTAAAAATGATTTCACTTTTGAAAAACTATCTCAGGATGAGATTCTTAAAATGATTCAAAATCTTGCACCGGGTTATAGAACTATATTTAACATGTACATTATTGAAGGCTATTCACATGCAGAGATTGCTGAGCAGTTAGGCATCAGTGAAAGCACCTCTAAATCACAGCTTTCACGTGCAAGAGTAATTTTGCAGGAGGCTATTTTAAAATTAAATACTTCACCACTTGGAAAATAATTCTAACATAAACAATCGATTTGATGAGTTTTTCAAAAGCAGTTTTGAAAGCTTTGAACCGTCATTGCCTGATTCTACGTGGGATGAAATAGACCAATCAGTTAGCAATGCATCAGCAAGTTCATCAGTTGCCGGAGCAAAAACAGTCATCAGCATTATCATCAAAGCAGCAGCAGTGCTTCTTCCGCTTGCAGGTATTACGTATTTCGCGTTCACCAATACTTCAGAAGAAAAGCAACAAAAACTTACACAAACAGAGCAAGTTAGCACCCAGGAAATTACTGCAAAACAAGAAGAAGTTTCATCGGATAATAGTAACGCTGATATAAAGACAAAGCCGCAATCGGAGTCTCTGCAGAAAGAAGTAACTGCAAAGAAGGAGACAGTTAAGCCGCACAATTCTTCAGAAAAAGATATTAGAGTTTTATCATCAAGCAACCCATCAATCCATAAAGATGTCAGTCAACCAGGTTCAGCTCAAAATGCCGGACAGGGCAATACATTACCTGCAAATAAGCCTAATGCTCCCAAATCGCTTTCAGTTAGCGGTATCTCTTCAGCAAATAGTGATGTGCTTAACTTTACCGCAGGCAAAACAGAGTTGTGTGTGGGTGAGGTGATAGAATTTAAAAATTTATCTAAAGGATTTGACCGTTTCCGCTGGGATTTTGATGATGGAAGTTACTATGACCAATCAGGAGCTTCAGCAGTTACTCATGGGTTTACAAAAGAAGGCATTTACAACGTAACACTATTGGCATACAAAGGTAGTGAAATTGTGCGTTACTCATCCAGATTAAAGGTTACAGCAGTAATTGCATACTTTTCAATTGACTACTCTCATGCGCCTTACATTAAGTTCAATAACCAGTCGAAAAATGCACAAGCATATGTGTGGGATTTTGGCGATCACTCTTCACTACAAAGGGAGGTCTCACCTAGCCATAAATTTGATAATGATGGGGTGGCAGAGGTGAATCTAATAGCCCAAAACGGTACATGTGCTGATACTTTCCGTTTAGAGTTTAACACTCAAGCCAAAACAGTTGATGAAAACGACTTGGTTATTCCCAATGTATTCACACCAAATAATGACGGTCTAAATGATGAATGGGCAATAAATGCGGGAGAAATAAACCGCATCAAAATCACCATTCTTGATCGCTCTGGAAAGAGAGTTTTTGAAACTAAGAGCATTTCTAAAAAATGGAATGGTCTTGACAGTTTAGGAAAAGAGTGTCCATCGGGAGATTACTATTATATAGTAAGCTATACCTCAGGGGCTAATGAGGAAAAGACTAAAACAGGTTTGCTTAAATTAATCAGATAAAAAATCAAATACTTGACATTAATAAATAAATCAGCTATGTTAGCACAGCAATTTAAAGTCGTTAAAGACCGCTCCGGAGGATTGTATTTAACGCATAACTCATTAAATAACAAATCAATGATGCAAAAAAGAAAACAACATCTTTTTTCTTGGCTGATGGTTCTCTCGGGAATTATGCTGGCAAGTAATGTTTTTGGACAAGCCACCATCAGTACAAACTATCCGCTCAACAGGGTATGTAAGAACCAAACCGTTGCCGTTACAATGACAAATTCACCAGCGGGAGCAACTAATTGGGTTTGGAATTGGGGCGATGCTAGTGGTAACACACCTTCTACCGTACCGCAAACACAGCATTTTTACGCTACGCCAGGTAAGTATGTTATCAATTGTCTAGTTACAGGCAGTAGTCCTGCAACTACAGTTTTTAGTGATACGGTGTATGTAAATGAGTTGCCCAATGCGGATATTTTTTCCACCAACGGCACACTACATTGTAATCCAGCTACCGTTTGTTTCAGGGATAATTCAACTACTGCACCACCTTTGGCAGGACAACCCGTTGCCCCGCTTACCACACGTTTAGTATTGTTTGGTGACGGTGGTCGTGATCAGAATGCTGTGAGTGTTAAGAATTTTTGTTACACATATCCCTCTCCAGACTACAATGTTTATACTATAACTATTTCGGTTAGAGATGCAAATGGCTGTATGGATACTTTACGTTTACCAAATTACATATATGTAGTTGGTGATTTAGGAGCACGGTTTTCAGTAAATGCTCCTGAAGGTTGTAAACAAACCCCCGTTCGTTTCTATACTGACGCTACGTTCTTTAATCAAACGCGTGCAGAAGTTGTTTACCCTGACTCTGTTAAACGTTTCCGCTGGGTATTCGGAGACGGCTCGTTTGACACAGTAAATTGGTTACAAACTACTCACCGCTATACTACTCACGGCATATTTACTCCTAGTCTGATTGTAGAAGACATTAACGGATGTAAAGATACTTTCTCTATCAATGGCGGTGTTCGAAATACATTTTTTGCTTTTGACGTTGATGCTATATCCAATCCGATATGTGCCAATCCGGGTGTAATTTGTTGGAAACAAACAAATGTTCCCGGTGCTACCAAGGTTTGGGAGTTCTGGATTAGTCCGAATCCGCCATTTAACCCTGCAACAGGTACATATACCATTCCTTCTCCTCCGGGTTGGGCACCTCTTTCACCTGATCCTAAGATTTTTATGGAAGACGGCACTTTTGAGCCTTGTAGAACCATTCCATGCGGTATGGCGCGTACCCGTCTTAAAATTACTGCCCCGGGTTGTAAAGATACCACCTGGTTTTGGGATACTGTAGAGGTACTGGGCCCTCAGGCAACTATAGAAATACCCGGAAATAACGCAACTGCGATAGCAGATAGTATGCGTTATCAATGTAAGATTGTTAATCCTGTTCACTTCCCTAATAACTCTTGTCACTACAAAGCATTTAATGTTTTAAGAACATGGGATTTCGGTGACCGTTATGCTCGTCAATGTACAACTGATACTAAAAATGGCATCAACGTTACCGGTGATGATACCTTGAGTTTGATTGATCCGGTTAACCATCCTCCGGGTGTAAACAGACCTTGTAATTGTAACTTCTCTAAAGATTCATTACCTGTTCACGTATACACCGATTGGGATACCTTGGCATTGCGTTCGGTGGGAGGTCAAACATTTATTCAGCCTAATTCACCTCCTTACAGTACTAAAAACTTCCCTTGTTATACCGTAAAGTTAACTCTTTATGATACAGTGAACCATTGTGGAGATACCGCTCAAGTACAATTGCCTCTTGGGCCTCCCAAATCTGGTCCAAATGAAGCATTAGTAGGTCCGGGTTTAAGAATTGTACATCCTAACTTTCCTAATGCAGATCCTACAACTTTACAAACGAGTGGTATTATGTGCTATGGCCCGGCACCCAACGGTATATTTTTTAATCTAAATAAAACAGTTCCATCATGTACAAGGGCTTGGGTAGCTATTAATTATGACTCAGCTGCAGGTATACAAAACAATAAATGGGTAAAACAACCCGGTCACTTTACACAATTGAACAACCAGGGACCGTGGGCAATTCCACCGCCACCAAAAGCGTGGCCTAACATTATTGCTAAAAATTATTTTGATCCTCCCGGTGTTACCGATACATCCGGATGGGTTACTGTGGGATTGATTGCAGCTAATGGATATGGCAATAACATGTGTTACGATACAACTTACTATCATAAGTTACTTCGTTTTGTTGATCTTGCTCCGGCATGGAATATCATTGACAAATATCCAAATGGTAATGTAATAGATTTTGGTTGTAGTCCGTTTATTGTTAGAGGTTCAATTATTGACGATTATCAGGATAGTATTTTAGCCATTATTTGGAATTGGCAGGATGGCTGGGCTGATGTGGACAGTATTTTCCGTCCTGGTACAAAACGCAACAACCAACCTGTGGTGAATTATACTCGTTACAGGTATAAAATTAATCCACTGGGGCAAGTTGTTAGTACTCAAAATGTTTCCTTTATTATTGATACTATTGTTGGGTTAGATACGTTAACCCATATTTACTCCGAGTCAGGTAGATTTTATCCAAGTGTGACCTTGATAAGTACCGTTGGATGTATGGACTTTGCTGTAAAAGAAGTTGTTTCAGGTTTCTATACTGAAGCCAATGTGGATGATACTGTAGTGTGCGTTGGAGATACGGTTACTTTCCGTGATAGTGCATACTACTACATTAAGCCCGAACCAATTTTCCCTCCATACTATATATATAGAGTCGGCAGGGACCCTTGGTTAGGCGGTTACAGATCTGTAGCGCCTACACCTCCTTTTGCATTTGAACAAATTACATGGAAAGTAGATAAGCGATCTGTTTCAGGGACTGACTCTTTTGTGGTTCAGTTTGTAAATGGGGCTAATCAATATGCCTTTAAGGAAAGGGGTTTGTATACTATCAGTATGATTGTCAGAGATAGTACAGGCTGTTACGATACGGCCCGTGTTAAGGTGAATGTAGTGGGTGTAGATGCTGGAGTTTTTGTACCAAATACTACTTTTGCGTGTGATGATACTGCCCGATTCTTTGATCAATCAGTAATGTATGACATTTACAAAAATGTTTATGGTAAAGCAACAGACAGTGTAAAGGCCGAAAATCAAAATGGTTACTGGTGGGAGTTTGGTGATGGAAAAACGCCAAGTCCGCTTAAGGATCCTTACCATGATTACACTGCCGGTGGAGTATTCAACGTAAGACATGTGGTAGAAACATATAATGGTTGTAGAGACACTGTTGAAACACAAATAACCATTGATGGGCCAATAGCCGAGTTTGATATACTGGATTCTGTTGGTTGTGCTCCATTTAGGGCTGAATTCGACAATAAATCACAGAAATCGCAATCATATATCTGGTATTTCGGAGATCCACTCGATCCGTTTAACCAATACACCACAGATGCTGATACCAACGTAAGGTTTACATATAAAAATCCGGGTGTTTACAATGTTTTCCTTTTGGCAAAAGACAGACCTTCTTCACAGACAAATCTTTGTCCGGTAAGGATATTCCCCGATACAACATCTCTAACGGCTCCGTCACGAAAAGTATATGTATTGGAGACACCAAAAGCCAACATTAAAACAGATACACCTTTGGTGTGTGCCGGTGATACTATCTTTATTGATAACAACTCCAGCAATGTATATACTACTCACAACTTTAACTGGGGTGATAATAAAAACTCTCAAACTACGGGCTTACCTTCACGTACATTCCACTTATACGATACTGTAGGTTTATACAGAGTAAGTTATACACCTGATTATGTGCCTGGTACTGGTCTTAAGAAATGTCTTGACACTGATAGTTTGCTGGTCGCAGTTGTAGATGTAATAGCTGCATTCGACACAATTCCGGGTAATGAGCCACCATATTTCAAATTCCAGAATAAATCAGTCAATGGTTCAATATTTGATTGGCATTTTTATGATGATGATCCAACAATAACCAATGCAGATGGATGCTCAGGGCGTTCTCAAAGTGAAATTGACAGCGTACTTTTTGGAAAGTCCTTTACGGATGACATAGCCCATTGTTATGGAAATGACACTGGATGGTTTAAAGTATGTCTTATTGCATACTCACCTCAGAATTGTAAAGATAGTGTGTGTATGTGGATAGAGAACAGATTTACTGTTGGAATAGGTATCCCTAACGTGTTCACGCCTGCTAATGATGATAACAAGAATGATGTATTCGATATTCCTATTCTTGGAGAAGAGTTATATGATTTAGTTATTTTTAACCGTTGGGGTGGTAAAGTTTTTGAGAGCAAAAACCCTAAGAACGACTGGAATGGTAAGGTAAACAATGATGGAGCTGAATGCCCTGACGGTGTATACTACTTTATCTTCAAGTATAAACTACGAGGTGGTAAGATAACAGAAAAGACAGGGCCTATTACCTTAATTAGGGAGAAGAAATAATACTACTCTTTGTAATAAATAAAAAGGGCGTTACTTAAGTAACGCCCTTTTTGCTTTCTTTCGTTCTAAGGTAACCCTTCGTTGGAATTCATCCGAACATTCGATTAGGATTAGGTTGTATTTTTTCGTGTTGACATTGAAAAGATAGATTGCCAACTAATGGAAAGATAGCAGAATAGACGATGTTCATTATTAAGTAATTTTGCAGGCTGTAATTTAGTTGTTTAACAACATAATATTTGATCACACCTCTTTACATTTTCTTATTGAAAAAGAAGCAAATTTCTATATGAGCAAATAATGGCAAGGATAGTATAGTTTCCAAAAAACGAATGTGCTTATTCCAGACCATTTTTTCAAAGGTCATTGTGCCTTCAGAACGCATAAAAACACGAGAGATTATGAGTTTTTCCTTTCCGGATACAATGTAGTTGCCACAATAAACATACTTTTTATTAAATCCTTTCAATTGATTCAGACCTTTAGATTGCATTGTATCTCAGCCCCCTAAATGCTGTTTATAGTACTTATAACACATCTTGATTATTCATTTGTTTGCCTTAATGTATCCTTATTGAGATAATTATGACAAAAATGGAAGATTGCCTGCATCAAATTTACTTTAGTTATAAAGACAAAAGGATTACCTTTTAGAATAAACGTTTATGATGAAGGAGAATTACCGATAGACTGAACGATGACTTAAGTAGTAAATGTCCTTTATGCAAGACTTTACTAACCTTACTTAGAACCAGGTTCAAGGAGTTTTAAGATGGGTGTATAAAAAAGTAAGAATGGGATTACCAATTTGAATTTACGCTCTTTTTATGTTAAATAAGCAACCTGCGCTGGCACAGTAATGCGGCATAAAAAAACCCGACCATTGGTCGGGTTTTTTTAGAGATATTCTTAAGATTTTAAATTAATCTTTTACAGGGTCTCCTACTCGGTCCATTGCGCAACGGAATCCAAGTATGCTTAAAGACTGCTCCTCATCAAGGAATCTACGTGCACCGGGTGACATCCAGTAGGCTCGGTCGTTCCAAGAACCACCTTTATAAACATGTGCTTTATTGTTAATCAATGAAGTAACTTCATAATCATACTTTTGATCCATGTATTCTTCTTCGTCACGATACCCCTTGTTGTCACCTTTTTTGTAGTTTCTGCGTTTAGCATTGTCTTCTTCAGTTACTACACGATATTTAATACGACCTAGGCTGTCTTTTTCAGCAATATTGCCGTCAGCATCAAGCTCTTTTGTGTCATATAGGTTACCACGGAAAGGATTAAAATCTGTCATATCCTCGCTGGAAAGTGGACGATAGACGTCCATAACCCATTCAGCAACGTTTCCACCCATGTGGTATAAACCATAATCATTTGGCCAATAAGCTTGCACTGGCATAGTAATAAAGCCCATGTCATTTAAGCGTCCCGGTACACCAGCTTGGTCACCTTTACCACGTTTAAAGTTCGCCCACATAAATCCGCGATCCTTTTCTGGGTTAGATTTCCGTACTGTTAAGCCTTCCCAAGGATATACCTTCCGAACGTCAATATTTTCGTTATATGGCTGGCTCTTATACGAATAAGAGGCAAACTCCCATTCAGCTTCAGTTGGCAGTCGGTAAATAGGAAGTAAAATACCATCTTCCATCCTCACTTTGCGACCAGATCCTCCAGGTGTATAATCTTTCAATTCTTTCTTGATAATACCCTCGTACTGATTCATTAGATAAGCCTCAGTATTGAAGTTGTTCTCGTTGGTAGAGTTAATATCAAGTTTCAATATCCCTTCACGTACGAGTATCATCTCGTTAACACGGTCAGTACGCCATTTGGTATATGCATCCGCCTGTAACCAGCTCACACCCACTACAGGATAATCTTGGTAGGCAGGGTGACGCAGATAATACTGAACAAATGGCTCATTATAAGCCAAACGGTCGCGCCATACTAAGCTATCAGGAAGTGCTGCTTTATATACTTGGGGATAATCCACAAAAACGCGATTTAACCAGTACAGATACTCCAAATAGTCAAGGTTAGAAACCTCATGTTCGTCCATGTAAAAACTATGAACGGTAACACGTCTTTTGAAATTGTTCCGATCGTAAAGGACGTCCTGTTCAAAGGATCCCATGGTAAAAGTTCCGCCTTCAATAAATACAAGGCCGGGACCTGTTTCCTGCCCCATGTAATTTACTTTCTCGAATCCACCCCAGTTGGTATCGTTGTATGCCCATCCAGTTGTGGATGATTTATCCTTTTTGCAGGATACAAGCAACGCACTTGAGAAGATAAAAGTAAGTAAGGTTACTTTTAAGAATTTCTTATTCATATTGTTGGTGAGTTGTGAATAATTTTTCAAATATAACGCAAAACCTTGAAAAAATAGTACTGCTTAGAACTTTGGACATACTAAAGGTCTGAATTTCTTCCCCCTATATGATTTGCGCCATTCAATTGCAGCAGATATTTCATGTGATCCGGTAAGTGCTGAGCGCCCTTCGGATATAGTTAAGTCATAACTGTAACCAAATTTGAACTTATCTTTTCTGAATCCTACTAATACCATCATGGCATCTGAGTTTGGAGCCGTTTGTCTGAACCATAGCCCTGTAACAAGCGGTCCTTTATTTATGTAAAAACCCAAATTCACTTGAGTGAACTCTTTTTGTCTCATAAATAAAATGTTGGGAGATAT
>JAGPCK010000112.1 GCA_018058135.1 Bacteroidia bacterium
TTTACAGGTAGAGCGAAACGGCAATGTTTATGGAATAAAAACAAATGACGTATACGGCAACAGTATTGTTATTGTAAGAGATAGTAACGCCATTGCTCAATCTGTTTTTACAGAGGGGCAAAGACTACCTCCGCTAAAGTTTAACTCTTGGGACAACAAAAAAATACGACTCAGGCGTATCAGCAGAAAATATCCGGTTTACATTCATGTGGTTCAATTTCCATATGATAATTTTCAGCAAGACACCGCCATATTTGTGCAACTGCTGAAAAAGCATCCCGACCTGCGCATCATCTGGCTGCAATATGGAGGCAAAGCCAATAACGTAAACATCATTGCTCAGCTCCCCAATGTAACCTGGTACATGGGGCACACCAACCTGAAAATGAACCGAAAAATGCGAGTAAATAAATATCCGTTTGGCATTTTATTGAGGCCCAAAAGAAAGGTGCTTGCCTTTAACTGCAACACAACAGAACTTCATGATCTCCTGCATAAACAATTGCTTGAGAAGGCTATCATTAATCCGAAATTCTGACGGGTGAGGTGTTGTACAACTTGTTTCAGCAAGATTTAAACCTCACTCCGGCTTATCCACAAACCTGCTTTTGTCATCCACATTGCAATTGTTTATAAAGATAAAACATCTTATTAATCAGTCGATTTAAACCTGAAAAGAAATCCACACTTCAAATACGCTGATTTTCAAAAAGCCTGTTTATCAGCACTAAGATGTTCCACAACACAAATGCTACAAGTAAATAAGGGCACAAGACCTCGCTGGTTAATATATAAAGCATTTGTAAACAAGTAATTAAAGTGACATAAAAATAGATTTACCTGTTGAAAGAAATTGCTTCAGGTTAGTCCTGAAAGTCGTATTTTTACCCTTCAGTATTTCAAGCAAAATAGCACACAGAAAGTAATGAAAGTAAAGTATTTAGGCCATTCTTGTTTCCAAATGGAGGTTAGCGGTAAAATGTTGGTGTTTGATCCGTTCATCACCCCAAACCATTTGGCCAAAAATATTTTACTTAAAGATGTTAAGGCAGATTATATACTGGTTTCTCATGCCCACCAAGACCACATGGCCGATGTATTGGAATTAGCCAAACAGCATGATTCAACTTTAATAGCCAATTGGGAAATATGCGCTTGGTTTACAGAGAAAGGCTTGCACAAAATCCATCCGATGAATACCGGAGGGAAATGGTCATTCGAGTTCGGTGAGATACAACTCACCTCAGCTACGCACTCCAGCTCTTTCCCAGATGGTTCATACGGAGGTAATCCAAATGGCTTCTTACTAAAGGCTGAGGGCAAAACCATCTATTTTGCCGGTGATACCGCTCTAAATATGGACATGCAGCTCATAGGTAAATACAACCGCCCTGATTTGGCCTTTTTGCCCATAGGCAGTAATTTTACTATGAACCACGAAGATGCCCTACTGGCTGCTGATATGATTCAATGCAACAACATTATAGGGATGCACTTTGATACCTTCCCTTATATTGTGATAAATCATGAAGAGGTTAAAAACAACTTTACCAAAGCAGGCAAAAATATTAACCTGATGCAAATCAACGAAACAATTACTTTTTAAATGTACAGCAACTAACAACAATACAAGAGGATATTTGAGCAATGGGAAAAATAATAGCAATAGCTAATCAAAAAGGCGGTGTGGGCAAAACCACAACTGCCATTAATCTGGCCGCAAGTTTGGCCGTGTTAGAGTATAAAACCTTATTGGTAGATGCCGACCCACAGGCCAATTCTACTTCAGGCAATGGCTTTGACCCTAAAAATATACGGACCGGTATTTACGACTGCCTTATCAACGAAGTAGCGGCCCGGGATGTGATTCTGAAAACCGATACTGATTTTCTTGATCTTTTACCAGCCAATATCGATTTGGTAGGTGCAGAGATAGAGTTGGTGGATCGCCTTAGTCGAGAACGCATGATGAAAATTGCCTTGGAAAAAGTGCGCAATGATTATGATTTTATCATCATTGATTGTTCACCTTCACTAGGCATTATCACTACCAACGCTCTGTGCGCTGCTGATTCCGTGATTGTACCTGTTCAATGCGAATACTTTGCATTGGAAGGTTTGGGCAAGTTACTCAACACCATCAAAATTATTCAGAACAACCTGAATCCAAATCTTCAAATTGAGGGGATACTGCTCACTATGTATGACTCTCGTCTGCGTTTGAGCAATCAGGTAGTAGAAGAAGTAAAAATGCACTTTCAGCAACTTGTATTTGATACCATCATTCAGCGCAATACAAAACTGAGTGAGGCACCAAGTTTTGGTGTACCCGTTATTCAGCATGATGCTGCCAGCCGCGGAACAGTAAACTACCTGAACCTTGCACGAGAACTACTTACTAAAAACGGATTAACCAAAATGACTGCCGTAGATAACATCATCAACAACTAGCAACTGAACAATACGAAACAGCCCGTTAGAGGGCAACAACATAGAAGATAAAGCACATGACAGTAACCAAAAAAGGCGGACTCGGCAGAGGATTAGCCGCTCTATTAGAAAATTCAGATACCGACATTACGTCTACCGAAAACAAACCGGTAGGCTCAGTAAGTGAGATTGATATCAGCCAGATTGAGGCTAACCCATTTCAACCCCGTAATGACTTTGACCGTCAGGCTTTGAATGAACTCGCAGAATCCATCAAAGTGCATGGCGTTATTCAACCCATCACCGTCCGTAAAATGGGTTTTGATAAATTTCAGATTATCTCCGGTGAACGTAGAACACGTGCTTCCATTCAGGCGGGCTTAACCAAAATCCCTGCTTACATTCGCTTAGCCAATGACCAGGAAATGCTGGAAATGGCCTTGATTGAAAACATTCAACGTCAGGATTTGAATGCTATTGAGGTGGCTCTAAGTTACAAACGCCTGATAGATGAATGTACATTAACTCAGGAACAGGTAGCTGACCGTGTAGGCAAAGAAAGAAGTACTGTTGCCAATTACCTGCGTCTGCTTCGCTTGCCCGATGAGATTCAGGCCGCTATTCGTGACGGAGCTTTGAGTATGGGGCATGCACGTGCCATCATCAGCATTGACGATGAAGACCAGCAAATGTTCATATTCAATCAGATTAAAGAGGGCAGCCTATCAGTAAGAAGAGCAGAAGAACTTGTAAGAACCCACAAGGGCAATGAACCGAATACAAAATTGGTTGTTCCAAAGCGCATAAAAAACAGTGATGGCTTAATGCTGAATGATTATACCATTCACCAAAAAACTTTATCCAGTCAATACAGCTCTAAGGTAACTCTGAAGGCAAATGATGAAGGAAGAGGATCTTTGCAATTTCATTTCGACAACTTGCAGGAATTGCAGCGACTAATTGATATGCTCGAAAATTGAGGTTAACACTCCCCATATTGACTTTTCTGTTACTGCTTAC
>JAGPCK010000113.1 GCA_018058135.1 Bacteroidia bacterium
GAGATGATTGCCAAAGGTTTTGATGCACAGTACAAAGGGCTCAACCATGTTTCAGACCGTAAAATACTTGCGGCCATGCTTTGGTATTTTTACAAAGACATTCCTAAAAACCAACACCCGGCTTTGTTAGCTAAAATTATAAAAAGTGACGATAAAGATAAAGGCAAGGAGCAAGCGAAAGACTATGCTAAAATGATTTTTGCCAAGTCTATGTTTGCTGATAGCAATAAGGTGAAAGCCTGGTTGAAAAAACCTGATTTGAAAAAATTGCAGAAAGACCCTGCGTATATTTATGTAAAAGCTTTCATCGAAAATTACAACAACAACTACGCAAAGTATGCTAAAGAATACAACACCGTAATTGCTGCTGAAGGTAAAACTTACATGAAGGCATTGCGTGAAAAAAATGCAGGCAAAACCATGTATCCTGATGCTAACTCAACCCTGCGTTTAACCTACGGTAACGTTAAAAGTTATAAATCAAAAGATGCGGTACAGTTTGATATCTCTACGCACCTCAGCGGCATTATGGAGAAAGAAAACCCCAACAGCCATGAGTTTGCCGTGCCTGCCAAACTGAAAGAGTTGTATGAGAAAAAAGACTTTGGCAGCTATGCAGAAAACGGAGATGTTCCCGTAGCCTTTATTACCACCAACGATATTACCGGTGGTAACTCCGGCAGCCCGGTAATCAATGGTGAAGGCCACCTGATTGGTTTGGCTTTTGACGGCAACTGGGAAGCCATGAGCGGTGATATTGCCTTTGATCCTAACTACAAACGCACCATTAACGTAGACATTCGCTACGTGCTGTTTGTGATGGAGAAATACGGCAACGCCAATAACCTTATCAATGAGTTGAAAATTATTCGCTAGAAATTATAGCTCTGATACAAAAAAGCCCCGGAGAAATTCGGGGCTTTTTTATTTTTTATTGTGTGTGAATTATATCTTTACTGACTCATAAACGAGGGGCATTTCTTTCCATACTCATCGCGTTAAAAGAAAATATAATGTCAAAAACATTTTTAGAGGCTGAATGGAGAAAGTTAGCCATGGTTAACTATTCGATTGACAGTAAAATACTGGACAAATATTTACCCCCTAAAACAGAGATTGATTTATGGAACAACACCTGTTATGTCAGCTTAGTTGGATTCCTGTTTAAAGACACAAAAGTAAAAGGACTTAAAATACCGTTTCACACCAACTTTGAAGAAGTAAACCTTAGGTTTTATGTTCGATACAAAGACAACGGAAAATGGAAACGGGGGGTTGTTTTCATAAAAGAGATTGTTCCAAAACCAGCGTTAACCTTTGTGGCCAATACCATTTACAAAGAGAAATACGAGACTATGCCCATGAGTCATTCCTGGACAAATTCAAACGATAGTTTAATAGTAGAATACAACTGGAGAAAAGGGCAATGGAATTCATTAAAAGTAACAACTGATCTAAAAGCAACTCCCATTAAGGACGGCAGCGAGGAAGAGTTTATAACAGAGCACTACTGGGGCTATACCAAAATTTCAAATGAGAGAACTTCTGAGTATGGTGTTGAGCATCCAAAATGGGAGGTTTATGAAACAAAGGATTACCTTATTGACGTAGACTTCGGTGATGTATATGGACAAGATTTCAGTTTCCTCACAACACAGAAACCTGTGTCAGTATTTCTGGCTGAGGGCTCTGAAATAAAAGTTAAAGAAGGCCGGACGATTTAAATCTGAGTAACAGAACTTGAATGAATATTGTCAAACATTTTCATGGCACTAACCGATAAAACAACCGTAACCTTTTTTGCAACACCGTCTGCTTTCAGGCAGTGGTTAAAAAAATACCACAAAAAAGAAACAGAACTGATTGTTGGTTTTTATAAGGTAGGTAGCGGCAAACCTTCCATCACCTGGCCTCAATCGGTTGATCAGGCACTTTGCTTTGGTTGGATTGATGGTGTAAGAAGATCCATAGATAATGAAAGTTACTGCATCCGTTTTACCCCGCGAAGACCTAACAGTATATGGAGTGCCATCAACATAAAAAAGGTGGAAGAGCTCACCAAAGCAGGACTCATGACCGCTGAAGGACAAAAGGCCTTTGACTTAAGAACAGCTGACAAAACAGCTATTTATTCGCACGAAAAAGAGCCTGATATTCTTGACCCCGCTTACGAAAAGTTATTTAAAAAGAACAAACAGGCCTGGGGCTTCTTTAAAACTCAAACACCTTCCTACCAAAAAATAATCATCCATTGGATAATGAATGCCAAACAAGAAAAGACCAGACTTTCACGATTGGATAAAGCGATTACTACGAGCGAACAACAAAAACGACTGGAATAAAAAATAAATTAAACATGTACAAAATTAAAAGAACCGATTCTGACGATTCAGATTTTCAAAGATTAGTAATTGAGCTTGATAAAGACTTGGCTGTCCGGGATGGAGAGGACCATGCATTTTTTGCTCAGTTCAACAAAATTGCAGCTATTAAACATGTGGTGGTGGCTTATGAAAATGATGATGCTGTGGGCTGTGGTGCTATAAAAGAGTATGAAGAAAATGTAATGGAAGTAAAAAGAATGTTTGTGCCGATAGAAAAGCGTGGGAAAGGAATTGCATCAATAGTTTTAGGTGAACTGGAAAACTGGGCAAAAGAGTTGGGCTACCAAAAATGCATTTTAGAAACCGGCAAAAAACAACCGGAAGCCATACGCTTATACCAAAAAAACAATTACACTACTATCAAAAACTATGGCCAATATGCCGATGTGGAAAGTAGTGTGTGTTTTGAAAAACTACTCACGTAAGTTAACACCAGTTCAGCTGTAAATAAAAAAGGTCTCCTGAGTAATTCAGGAGACCTTTTTTGTATTGTATTAGTAGGTTATCTGATTACAACCTTCTTCACACTGCTGCCTTCTGCTGAGTATACCCGTACAAAGTAAACTCCTGCTTTAAGTGAGGCTGTGTTTAATGTAGCTTTCTTCGCATTCACTTCATTTACGCTCAACACTTCGTTGCCGATAATGTCGGTTACTACCACACTGTTCATTTCCTTGTCTGCTGTAATGTTCAACACTTCGCGGGCAGGGTTAGGATATACATTGAACTGTACTGCGTTCAACTCTTTCACTCCATTAGGATCATTGTCGGTAATGGTGATGATGTAGGCGCTGGCTGCAGGGTCAATGGTAGCATTATTGGTAGCGTTGATTAAAGTAAGGGCAATGGTTTCGTTGCTCTCAAACACGTTGTCGTCTGTTATGCTTAACGTAACGGTTTGCGCTGCATTGCTGTTGGCCGGGAACGTAACCGTTTGTGTAGTGTAAGTATAGTCGCTGCTTCCGGCCGCTGATCCGCCATTAACTGCTACCTGAACTGTGGTAGGTAATGCGGTAGGGTTTTTAAGGCTCAC
>JAGPCK010000025.1 GCA_018058135.1 Bacteroidia bacterium
AAGTAATTGACATTTCGTTTTACTCCATAATAAAAATTTATATATTTGCACCCCTTTTAATTGGCGAGGTAGCTCAGATGGTTAGAGCGCAGGATTCATAACCCTGAGGTCACGGGTTCGACTCCCGTCCTCGCTACCAAAATTTAAAAACCGCGTAATCGTTTGATTACGCGGTTTTTTTTGTTCGACAAAGATTCTACCTTTAGATTATTATTCTGACATAATTCTGTAAACCAGCCCATTGCTTAGTTCGACTTTAAATTTATAACTATGACTAAGAAAACAAATGACTCAAAGTGAAAGCTTCCAGAAAAAGTAGCGATTAGAAGTAGAGACTAATTGCTAATTTTAACAAGGGGAAAATGAAAAAAATCAAAGGTCACCGGCAAAACTCTGCTAATTCAGCAGGCACTATAAATTCAAGACCATTAGCTTTAGCTTGTTCTAGACATTTTTTAGATTTTGATTTATTGTCCAATTGCATATAGACGTAACTTAAATTAAACCACGCTTGACTATTGCTTGGCTCTATACTAAGTGCTTTTTTAAAAAAAAATTCCGAATCACGATAACGTCCTGCGCTAGTATTAATCATCCCTAATGAAATCCAACCTTTTACATAAGTAGAATCAACTTGTAATAATTTCCTGCAATAAATAATAGCTTGATTGTGATTATTACCAATATGATAAGCTAACTGCAAATAATATAATGCATTAATAGACCTTTGATCAATCTGTAAAGCACGGTTAAACATATCTATTGCACTTTTATAATTATGCAACTTAAATAAATAAATCTCTCCAAGTTGATTAAAAATTGCTACGCTTCTCTTGTTTCGCTTAATTGCCTGATTTATGTAATGTACCGTTTTACTATAATCCCCTAATTGACTATACAAATTTGCTAGGTTACAAAGTGTGAATTCATTTAAAGAATCAATTAACAAAGCTTTTTGAAAACAATATTTAGCCCTGCTATTACTATCTGACAATAAATACAAATTCCCTAAATTATTCCAAATAGCAATACTACTGCTCTCCAATTGGAGACCTTTATAAAAGTATAATTTGGCTTGGTCCATCTCTCCATTTTTTAAATAATACCCCCCAAGAATATTCCAAGTCCAAGGGTCATCATTATCGTATTTTTTTGCAGAATCAAGAAAATGAAGCATTTCTCTTTCTTTGCCCATATAAAAATAAACCGTAGCTAATCTTAAATTAGCATTCTTATAACCAGAATTTTGATTCAAAATTTTTTTGAATATTACTTCTGCTTCAATGTTTTTTGTCAGAGACAAATAGCATTGACCGATTTCAAATAATATTTCAGGATATTTATCATATTCTTTTATCTTTTTTAAGAGAATTATAGCTTTATCAAAATTCCCTATAGATACTTCAGCAAGGGCAGATATCTTAAATATTATATACTCAACTTGGTGCTGTCCATTCCCATTCATTATTGACAAAAGACTTGAGGAGTACTTTACCTCATTAAGTACAAATGAACCCTGCACAATATTTTTGAACTTGCTACTATCAACTACATAGTTATAACAAATAAAACCTGAATCTTTTCCGACACACTCTTTTGACCAATGTGTTCCATACAACATCAAATCCGCAGAATTATATTTTCTTATAGCTTCTAGTTTTGCTCGATCTAAGTTTTTGTTTCTTTTAAAATTATGGAAATAATATAGCTTTAGGTTCATAGAATTTAGAACATTAAGATCCGACAATCTTTTATAAATCAAGGAGCCGACATCCACCTTAATTCCATTCGGATCTATACAATCTTCATCGAAGGGTAATATTAAAATTTTAAAGCTCGAGTCGATTTCTTTAAAAATAGGAACAGGATTCTTAGGAATTGTCACAATTTTATTTTGAGTAATCAACTCTTTATACACTACAAGTACCCAGCAACAAATCAAAGCCCCTCCCAAGCCAAAAGTTATTTGCGGACCAAGCTTACTAATTCTGGAATAGGTTGCAGTATACCTCCATGGTATCGGCCATTTCTGCAAATAAAAAGTAAATACAAAATAAATAAGTACAACTAGTATTGTACCCCAAAGCACATTCTTAAAATTGAGATATTCAATAAGAGTGACAGTAGCCGTAATAAATACTACTATTACTCCTATTCCTTGAACAGTCCATTTAATAATATTGAAAATTTTCTGATGACTTGGTTTGTTCATAGTATCGGCAAGATTTTTAATGCTTTCGTAGAGTTTATTACATCAACTGTATTTTGGTTTATGACTGCATCAAACATGAAATTTGTTTATAAGTCGGATTAACGAGATATTCGAAGTGATTTCGGCTAAGTAGATATAACATAATAGACAGGTGTTTTACTAACCCAAAGCTAAACACCCGCTTTTATATTGCCAAATGATTTTTCCTGAATGGATTTTGTGCGACTCATCTCTTTTTGGTCACAGGCAGACATTTACTCTCCACCAGTAGAGGAGAAAAGGGTTTTCATTAGGATTGGCCCTCTCTATTAAATAGAGAAGGGGCTGGGGTGGGTCATGGTAAGGAAAGCACTGATAACACTAGGTTCAGCCTTGCGCTTCCCATTTCAGGTCTACGGCTACTGATTAAAGAACAACCTCTAAGTCAGCTAAAAAGTTGACTCTCCGCCAATTTAGTTTTACTAAAACAAAAATACCGCGTAATTGTCTGATTGCAAGAGATTTTTGTTTAACAAAGCTTCCTGCAGTATGTTACATTTTAACAGAGCCATATGAACCAAACTATTTCTTAGTTCAACTTTAAACCAGGGCTATTGCAAAGCAAGTAAACAATCTTAAGTGGTTGTCCGCTGCAGACTTTATGAGTTGCTCCCGCTCACTTAAACGAAGAATTTACTTTTTGTCTGGTAATCAATGCTGCGTGAAATTCAGGTCTTCCAAAAGGTTCGACTCCATGCACTTTAGTTCTACAAAAGCGGAATGCTCCACATTTACCCGAGGATTCCGCTTTTTCCTTTCAAGTGTTGATCTGTCAAGCTATGCAGCGAAAAAATGAGTTAATTTCAAACGATCGACACCAATCATTTCCTTGTGGTTGGATATTCCATCTGAATACAGCCATAATTGGATAGGTTGTATAGTGATATGGCCTACTGAACTCTATATTAATGTGAGATGTAGTGAATGTGAGATTTCTTTTGCTATTTATTTCTGCTAATTCGACATCGATTCTGATAGTCCATTGAATAAATAACCTATATAGAATCAGTATAATAGACGATTATCTTACATAGCAGAAAGTGGACAAAAACGAAGAATGTACTATACACTTCCGTTCTTGCAGAAAGAATTTTTAACAAACTTATTGATTATTAGATACTTTTAGAGTTCCTTGTCAAATTAATGAACAGCAAATACATACTTAGCTAATATTTGCATGTCATTGACTGTAATCAATATATTTGTCAAAATCATAATTCAATAGAAATGGCTTTCAATCTTAATAGTTTCTTATATTTACAGATTGAGCCATATCAGCACTTACGAAGAATAATTCATCAAATTGTAGGGTGAGAACAAATGAATAAAGAATCTAAAATATTAAACCTAAAGAAAGAACTTTCAATTGAAATTGCAAAAGAGAATTCAGATAATAATGTGATTCTACATTTATCTAATCAGATAGCTGCTCTTGATGATACTGAAGTAAGATTTTCAATTGATGCTGGGTTAATTGATAGATTAGGCAAAGAACTTGTTGCTCGACAAGAAACAGCAGTATCTGAACTAGTAAAAAATGCATATGATGCAGATGCTATACAAGTTAAATTATCATTCATAGATTCGGATAATATTGGAGGCAAGCTGACAATCCAAGATGATGGGGATGGAATGACTAAAGAAGAGTTGCTTAATGGTTTTATGCGTATATCATCAACTGATAAAATACACAACCCACATTCAAAAAGATATAAGAGGAGAAGGGCCGGACAAAAAGGAATTGGGCGATTTGCTGTTCAAAGACTAGGAAGGGGATTAACGATTGTTACTCAAACAGAAAATTCTGAAGAAGCACTAAAACTTGTCATTAATTGGGACGAATACAAGGGAGATGTTAATCTAACCTCTATTTCCAATAGTTTAACAACTATTCCCAAAATCAGGGATAAAGGTACCACTTTATTTATTACCGACTTAAGGGAAAAATGGACTGAAGCAGCCATTTCAAGAATCTATAACTATGTTGCAGACATCATACAGCCTTACCCTCTAAGTAGTCAAAAAGAAATGGATGACAAAGCACGTGTTGAAAAAACGAGCGATCCGGGGTTTAAGTTTGAATTTATCAAAATTGTAGATGAAAAAACGAAATTAATTACGAATGAAATTACATCATTTTATAATCAAGCTGTTGCCGTAATTGAGGGATACATAGATGACGGTGGATTAGGAATATATTCTATTGAAAGTAAAAAACTGGATATTAGTGAAATAGGTCAAATTGGTAATGCACCAGAAGATAATACAGTACCATTTGACAAACTAAGGAATGTGAAATTCAGAGCGTATTATTTTATATATGAAAAAGATCTGATCCCAAGTATGCAAGCTACAAGTATTAGAAATCTTGCGAAAACACAAGGTGGAATTAGATTGTACAGAAATGGCTTTCGCGTATTACCATACGGAGAACCAACTAATGATTGGCTAAAGTTCGATGCTTCATTGAGAACACGAAGCCTTCTACCTTCGCATGGCAATAATAATTTTTTCGGGCTTGTTGAACTTACGGATAAGAAAAACGAGTTTAATGAAACATCTAGCCGAGAAGGCTTAACAGAAAATGATGCATTTATCCAACTACAGAACTTTATTTACAGAATCATAATCACTGGGGTAATTAAGGTCGCTGAAGTAAGAAATATTAAAATTACCACATCTCAAAATAAGGATGAGGAAGGAAACTGGGAAAAAATAGAGTTTCGAATTCAAAATATTGCTCATACATTGGAGGAATTAGATAAAGAACTTGAAAATGAAACTGGCGGAATTCAGGCAAAACGAAAGCGAAAAAAAAGTATCAAACAAGTAAAGGATGCTTTGAAAGAATTGGAAGTAATTCAGAAATCAGAACAAGAAAAAAATATCAAAGAAAAGTCTATGCTACGCGTTTTAAGTAGTGTTGGCTTAACTATTGCCCAATTTATTCATGAAATAAAATATTACATGGATAATATTCAAAGTGATATTAGATTTCTCGTAAAAGAGTTAAAAGAGGACAAATTAGCATTAGAAAGAATTAACATACTTGATGTAAACTTTGCTTCATTTCATACTTACACTTCTTATTTCGATAATATTGTTTCCCAAAACGTAATTAGGGAATTAAGACCATTAGATCTTCGAGCCATTGTAAAACCATTTATATCTTCAATAGGAGTTGATGCACTTAAATCTGGAATTGAATTTGTTGAGCCAACTTTTCATAAATATAGGGCTTTTACGAAGCCCATGCATCCATCAGAATGGTCGTCAATTTTATTTAATTTTTATACAAACTCGAAGAAAGCAATAAAAAGGGCTAATAAAAAGGGGAAGATTTTTATTGAATGTGGCGAACAAAATGAGTTTATATATCTTGAGTTCTCTGACAATGGAGATGGAATTTCTAAGGCAAATGAGGACAGAATATTTGATGAGTTTTTCACTACAACTGCAGCAAGTGATTTTGACAGTTTAAATCAAAATTCGGAAATTTTGGGTACTGGTTTAGGATTAAAAATTGTCAAAGATATCGTTAAGAGCTATAAGGGAAATGTGCGTGTCGTTTCACCGAAAGATGACTACTCCACTACAATAAGAATTGAAATACCAAAAGCATCTGATAAAGAGAAAGAAAGACATGGCTTATAAAATACTTTATATTGAGGATTTAGATCCTGGATCAATTGTACATGATCTTAAGTCTAACGGATTTGAGGCAGAACACTACAATCCAGAAAGCTTAGAAGCACTTGTTTCAAAAACTAAAGACTATGATTTACTCCTCCTTGACTTTCGTTTAACCGAAAACAAAATGGTAGTTTTTGATGCCCCGACAATAGCACAAACAGTTAGGACGATTGGTGGATCTGCACATATTGATATGCCTATTGTATTAATATCAACTGAGGTGAAAATTACCGATTACTACAAGGACTACTCAAGCCAAGACTTGTTTGATTTTTCTGTCTCCAAGGAGATTTTCCTAGGTCACTTAGAGAAATATACGACTAGGCTTAAAAGCGTTATTAATGCATACAAACTTATTATAAAAACAAACAAAAATCTTGAACAATGTCTGAGCATTTCTGCAAATAAATTGAAGAGCCTTGATTATAGAATAATAGAACAATTGAATGGAGAAATGTATAAAAATGATATTTTTGCTTTTAACAGTTATTTACTGAATCAAATTATTCGCTCAGTAGGTGTATTAATTGGAGAAGAAGTATTGTTGGCGAGATTGGGAATATGTAAATCATCACCAGATTGGAAAAATCTGAAAATGGAATTGGAACCCTTTAAATATAAGGGGGTATACCATGATGCCTACGAAAGATGGTGGAGTGCAGAAATTGAAGATTGGTGGAAGGAAAAAACAAATAATTTAAGTTTACGTAGGTTATCTGCAGAACAAAGAGTAGAAGTAATTAAGAAGTTTGCAAAGTATACTGAACTTATTGTACAGAAAAAAACCAATCATGCCACTAGCTCCAATTATTGGACGATATGTAAACAGCTTAAAATAGGTATTGATTCCATTGATGGATTAGAGTTACATCATCGAGAGCTAAAGCCCTGGCAAGAGAAAGAGTACATTTCAATTCAAGCTGGACTTGAAGCTTCTGAACTATTTAATTTTGTTAAACATTCTGATAAAGAGCGATTAAAAGAAATCGCAAGTAAGCTATAAGTAATGAAGCATTGGGATAAAAAATCTTTCATAAAAGATCTATCAGACTTCATATCACTTGTCGAACAATATGACCTCCCAGTTGATATTAGTAAAATATACACCTTTCAAAGTAAATTTGAGTATGATGCTGGATACATTGTAGATATTAAAGATGTGGTTTTTAATGTAAATTCAAAAATTTCAGGCACAATACCAAACGAAGTCGTAAATCTTTCAATTTACCTCGATCACGTCTGCGAATTTGATCAGGACAAAGACATTGCAATATATGATCGGATAAAAAGCAACTACGTTTTTCGCCTGAAACTTATTGGCAGAGATGGTGATAAAAAAGAATATATTAATTGCTGGAGACTTGATCAAGATCAGGAGGGAGATAATGAGCATAAAACTTTACATCCATATTATCATTTCCAATCCGGTGGAGATGAGTTAATCGCTACAGATACTGGTAGCAATTTATTTCTGAGTGCACCACGCCTTGGACATCCACCAATGGATTTATTTTTAGGATTTCATTTTATTCTAAATAATTTTTACAGTAAAAAACAATATTCTTTTGTAAATACCCTCCTTAATAATGACACCTACCAAGATATTATAGACAGGGCACAACAAAGATTATGGGAACCTTACTTTAGTTCGTTTAAAGAAAATTCAACACATACTAGCTTCAATATGTCGAAGGTCTTCCCACTATACATGAAAATAAATAAATGAGAAAGGAGGTACTTCAATTTTTAAGTGCGCATTGTTCAGCAGACCCAAGATTTATCGATAGTCTTATTGTAACTTCTTTTGTTAGTTTTAATGGAATAACAGTTGAAAATAATGAGCTAATCAAACAACATTTAATATCCTCCAAAAATAAAAAAGATTACGCAGTATTTGAACAATTTAACGAATTAGTTCAAGCTAATTTACCTGAATTCAGTTTTGAGGATTTAATTGAACTCTTTGAATTTGTTGTTTCACCAGCTGATAAAGTCGTGACAGGTGCAGTTTACACCCCGAAGATAGTAAGGGAATTTATTATTGACAACACTTTTAAAACAACGAATACAAATACAGAAGATATCAAAATAACCGATATTTCATGCGGGTGCGGAAGTTTCCTATTTGATATGCTTATTAAAATCAAATCTGGGTCCTACAGGAAAATTTGTCAAATAATTGAGACGAACATATTTGGATTGGATATCCAAGAATATTCAATAGTAAGAACACAAATCTTACTTACAATGTACGCGATATTAAATGGTGAGGACAACAAGAAGATAAACTTTAATCTTTTTGTTGGTGATGCTTTATCATTTAACTGGAAAGATCATTTGAAAGATTTTAGTGGCTTTGATATAATAGTCGGAAACCCACCTTATGTTTGTTCTAGAAATATTTCAGAGGAAACTAAAAAGCACCTAACTAAATGGAGTGTAAGTTCAACTGGACATCCTGACCTTTACATTCCCTTTTTTCAAATTGGCATTGAAAACCTAGCAAAAAACGGAATTCTAGGTTTCATCACAATGAATACCTTTTTTAAAAGTGTAAATGGACGGGCTCTTCGCAATTATTTCCAAAAAGAGATGCTTTTCCTCAAAATTCTAGACTTTGGGGGAAAACAAATTTTTAACAATAAATCAACATATACATGTATCTGTTTAATTCAAAGGAGAGGAAATGGATTTATAGAGTATTCGAAAAATGAAAGTGAAGAGCCCTTTAAAAATAACATTTTTACAAAACTAAATTATGATAGTTTAAATCATAGAGAGGGTTGGAACTTAAATAACGTAGATATTATTAAAAAAGTGGAATCAACTGGCCAATCATTTGGCAGTTTGTATAAAACACGGAATGGCATTGCCACCTTAAAAAACAATGTCTATATTTTTGATGTCGAAGTAGAAACAGAAGATTACTACTGCTTTTTCAAAAATGGAAAATTAATCGAAATTGAAAAGGAAGTATGTAGAGATATCATAAATCCAAATAAGCTTACTCAAATTGTCAATTTAAAGCTAATTAAACAGAAAATTATTTTTCCTTACCATTACGATATGGGAAGGGCAAAATCTATTAGCGAAAAAGAATTGCGAAAAAAATATCCTAAAGCGTTCAAATATCTACATAGTCAAAGAGAACTTTTATTAACAAGGGACAAAGGAAAAGGAAAATATGAACAGTGGTTCTCATATGGGCGAAATCAATCATTAGAAAAGAGTTCGTTCAAATTATTTTTTCCACACATTGCTCAAGATATTCCAAACTTCATTTTAAGCAAAGACGAAGACCTGCTATTTTATAATGGATTAGCTGTTATTTCAGAAAATCAAAAGGAGTTGCTTTTCCTGCAGAAGCTCATGGGGTCAAGGCTCTTTTGGTTTTATATTAAGAATTCAAGTAAATCGTATGGTTCAAGGTACTACTCACTAAGTAGAAATTATATAAAAGGTTTTGGCGTTTATAATTTTTCTGATCATGATAAAAACTATATTATCAAACAAAAGAATCGCGATTTAATAGATTACTTCATCGAAGAAAAATATGCAATTAGTTTATAACACAGTCACACGCAATAACACTGCAAGGTGAATTTTAAGAATTTTACATTTTCTCACTTATTTCGTGCAAATCCCATAAAAACTTCGACATTACCCCCGTCCTCGCTACTCCAAAAGCCGCTTTATGCGGCTTTTTTTATGCCTTCTGAACTCACGCTATATCTTCAGAGTGCTGGTTAACAAATACGTAAAAGTATTCATAAAATAATTTGTTGACACGTGCAACTATTTCACGCTGCTACCAATCTATATTTGCAATCTAACTACCCCATGCCTCAATTAAAGAAATACTACAGCTATGTTCTGGTGGCTATAAGCTTTGCCACCGGGGGATTCGCAGTGTCAGGTCTATTAAAAGGTGAATCGAAACAAGAAAAAGAGACAGTTGCACAAACAACCACTGTTTCAACTGAAGAAAACAATTCGTTTTCTTTAATAAACAAGAGCTTAAACAGTTCATATCAAAACGAAGGTATACGGGAGTTGGAGCCATTTTCCAACCTTATTGAAGATTACATCAAAAAAGCTAAACAAAAAAATCCGGAGATACTGATATCCTATTACTTCAGGGACTTGGATAACGGAATTTGGATTGGTATAAACGAAAAAGAAGAATTTGCACCTGCAAGCCTGTTTAAACTGCCATTGATGTTGGCTATATTAAAAGAGGCTGAAAGTAATCCGGCAATATTATCTGCCACTTACCAGTATTATACAAAAGATTTTGCAGGCTTAGATAAAGGTGACGAGGGATATGAAAAAAAGGATGGGAGTTTTTACTCGCTGGATGAACTACTCCGACAAATGATTGTATACTCTGATAATGAGGCGGCACTTATTTTGCTCAAATATATTGGTGATGATAAATTGGAAGCTGTCGAAAAATTCCTTAGCCAATCAGTTCCTGAAAACGGCAAAGCCACCACCAACTTTATTAAGGTTAAAAATTATGCTTCAATCTTTAGGGTGCTTTATAACTGTACTTTTCTGAACAAAGACATGTCTCTTAAAGCCCTTAACTATCTTTCTCAGTCACAGTACAAAAACGGGATTCGAAAAAGCATACCCGCTGAAATACCTATTGCACATAAATATGGTATCAGGGATATTGAACTAAACGGCACCAAAATTAAAGGGTATCAACTCCACCACTTCGGAATTGTATATTATCCTAACAAGCCCTTTACGATTGGCATAATGACAAGAGGCAAAAATCAGCAGGTAAGTGATGAGATTATCTCAGAGCTTGCTCGTATTACCTATACAGAAGTAAACCGGCAAATGCAGCAGAAATCAACTGAGCGTATAATACCATAGTTGCCTTGGAAACTAACTGTTTATAAAGCATATTTGCAGTGGGTGAAACAAATGACTATAAAAGGTTGTCTGTTTAATAAATGAGGTTAGGTTTGAAAAATATTGCTTTCTTATTAATAAGTTTTTTTGCTTTTGTACAATCAACAAAAGCACAAGATGATGTAAAAGGTTCGTTTGAAGGTGGAATTCATTCGGGCATAACACAATTCTATGGTGATGTAAATTCGCGCATTTTTAGTTGGAAACAAAAAGGCATGATCTACGGTATACACGCCCGATACAATTACAACTCAAAATTCTCAGGAAGGTTTGCCCTCACAGTGGGCAATGTTAAAAGTGACGATGCGCTTTCTAAGTCTGTTTTTCAACGGCAAAGAAATGTTAATTTCAAAACCACTATAACTGAATTAGGCTTTACCGGTGAATATAACATATTCGGTTATAGCTCAGGTAGCAAAAGAAAATACCCCGGTTTGGAAAAAATTCGTTTCAGCCCTTACGTATTTACCGGTTTTAACTTCTACTTCTTCTCTCCCAAATCAGAAGTGAATGGCAAATACTATAATGTCAAAAATCTGGATACTGAATTGGGTAAAAGCTATAAAACAATTAACCTGTCTATCCCGCTTGGCCTTGGAGTAAAGTATAGCCCAATTAACCTTTGGACCATCGGATTTGAAGTGGGGATGCGCAAGACGTTTACAGATTTTCTGGATGGTGTGGGCGGCTATTATGCTGATTACAACACGGTACTGAATGATCAGGGTGAAATTGCAGCTATTTTAAGCGATCCATCACGATTACTTGGTAATACGATACAGAAAACCGGCCCCAGAGGCAACCCTTCCAGCAAAGATTGGTACCTATTTATGGGATTTTCCATAACTAAGAAGCTGTATTTCAAGAACTACTAAATAAATTTGGGTAGCAGTTTTTGATATTCAGGTGAATACCCCTACCTTTGCCGTCCATTTAACCATAAAATAAATAAAAACATGTTCGCAATCGTAGAAATTGCCGGCCAACAGTTTAAAGTTGAAAAAGACCAGACTTTGTTTGTACATCGTTTACAAAACGAAGAAGGCGCCAGCGTTGAGTTCGATAAAGTACTGTTGGTAGACAACAGCGGAAAAGTAAAAGTAGGCATGCCTACCGTTGACGGAGCTAAGGTGCAAGCCACAGTGCTTACCCACCTGAAAGGCGACAAAGTCATCGTTTTCAAAAAGAAACGCAGAAAAGGATACAAGAAGAAAAACGGTCACCGTCAATTCTTTACCAAAATCCAGATTTCAAATATTGTAGGATAATTTAATAGAAAAGGAATAATACAATGGCACATAAAAAAGGGGTCGGTAGTTCCAAAAACGGACGCGAATCACACAGTAAACGCCTTGGTGTAAAATTATTTGGCGGACAGTTTGCCAAAGCCGGCAATATCATTATCAGACAGCGTGGTACCAAGCACCACCCGGGTGATAACGTAGGAATTGGCAGAGACCATACCTTGTTTGCTCTTACTGATGGTAAGGTAGTATTCAAAAAAGGACGCGATGATCGTTCTTTTGTTTCTATCCAACCAATAGCAGCTCAAGCTTAATTTTAAGTTCAAAAAACTTATATTTTAAAAACCCCGCATTGTTGCGGGGTTTTCTGTTTTTACCATGGAGGGTGTTTCAAAAGAATAACTATATATTTGTTTTACGTTAATCAATACATCATGAGAAAATTCGTCATTTTTTTATTTATAGCTATCGGAGTGGTGATAGTATTGGAATCATTTAACACAACTCCATTTGGCAAACGTGACGGCACTGAACCCGGCTATACCGGCTCTCCCGGTGACAGTTTAAAAAACTGTACTGCCTGCCACGGTGGTACTCCGCTAAATGTGGAGGGTTGGATTACATCCACCGTTCCGGCTACGGGTTTCGTACCCGGACAACGTTACACTATTACAGCTACCAATACTGAAGTGGGTGGTACACGTTTCGGATTTTCTATTTCCCCGCAAGCTCCCAACGGAGATTTACTGGGCACCATGATTATTACAGATACAGTAGCCACTAAATTGGTGGGTAACGACAAATATGCTACCTACAGAACCGGTGGTGTTGACGGTGTTGATTCCAAAACATGGACCTTTGATTGGATTGCTCCTGCAGCTAATGTAAATGAGGTAATATTTTATGGCGCATTCAACTCGAACTTTGAAGGCCACAAGGAAGGTGATCAAACCTACCTGAGCCAACTGCGATTGAGAAGAGAAGGCACCTTGAATACTGATAAATTAACAGGAGCCCCTGCTTTCACTATCAGTCCAAATCCCGTGGCTGATTATTTTACCATCAGCGCTATTGCTACTGAAAAAGTTCAAAAGCTAACCGTGGTAAACATGAATGGGCAAACCGTGTTATCTGTTGAAAATCCTGACGGAAACCAAGTAGATGTTTCTGACCTGACCAAAGGAATTTATCACGTGCTCATCTCTTCTGATAAGGGACATTCGCAAGTAAGCAAACTGGTAAAATTATAATCTCTTGCAGTTGCGCACTCCGTTCAGGATAACACCTTTTTGATTTATAATTTACCCTACTCTTTGTTGTAACATACCGGCAAATGCTGCCAGCTTATTTTTAGATTCTTCCTCAGCGCCAACACTGTTGAGGTGTTGGTGAGCCAAATCTAAATGGTATTTCATTTCAGCTTCTGCCTGCGCTTTTACATCCAGTTGATTAAAGACATCCAACACTGCTGTTACTTTCTCCGCTTCATTACATACGTTTTGATTGAGCCAGTGATAAAGCATGGCTTTCTGTTCCCCCTTCGCCTGTTCCATTGCTTTAATCAGTAAGTAGGTTTTTTTGTTGGCAATGATATCCCCTCCCTTTTGTTTACCCACCTCAGCCGTATCCCCAAAAGCATCCAGAATATCATCCTGTAACTGAAACGCTATGCCAATGTGTTTACCGAAATTGTACAAATGTCGGGCATCATCTTCGCTACTCCCTGCTACATAAGCACCCAACTTTAAAGAACACGCCAGCAAAACAGCCGTTTTCAGCTCAATCATGTGCAGGTACTCTCCTACACTTACTGTAGCTGCGGTTTCAAAATTCATGTCGATTTGTTGTCCTTCGCACACTTCTGCTGCAGTAGTTAAAAAATGAGGAAGGCATCGTTTTAATGTTTCCCCATTCAGGTGCTGAAACATTTCCATACTTTTAATCATCATCAAATCGCCCGACAGGATTGCGGTATCGGGGTTCCACTTGATGTGTACTGTAGGTTGACCCCTGCGAATAGGTGCCTTGTCCATAATATCATCATGCACCAGAGTGAAATTGTGAAATACCTCAACTGCAACAGCCACTGGCAAGGCCTTTTCCGTATCGCCACCGAATAATTTACAACCCATGAGTGTCAACACCGGACGAACGCGTTTGCCACCTAGTTGCATCATGTAGTTAATAGGGTCATACAGTTGTGCAGGTTGGCCGGTAAACGGATGTTGTTGTATATAGGAATTAACTGTGCTGAGAAGTTCTTTGTATAGCTCCATTAAGAAGGATTATTTTACCAATTGAAAATCGATGGTGCGTTTAACCAAATCGGTTTTGATTACTTTTACTTTTACTTTATCGCCTAACTGGTAGCGGATTTTTTTCTTCTTGCCCACCACCATCATGTTGGCTTCATCATATACATAATAATCATCCTGCAAAGAGGATAACCGTATCATGCCTTCGCATTTGTTGTCTTCCAGTTCCACATAAATACCCCACTCCGTAACTCCTGAAATAATACCGGGGAACACCTGTCCTAATGAATCGTTCAGATACTCCACCTGCTTGTAGCGTATAGAGGCACGCTCTGCTTCAGCGGCCTTTTGTTCCATATCACTGCTGTGTTTGCAGTTCGCTTCCAGTTTGGTAGCTGATGCATTCGCACCATGCTCCAGATAAGATTGTAACTCGCGGTGGGTCATTAAATCGGGGTAACGTCTGATGGGTGATGTAAAGTGAGAATAGTAATCAAACGCTAAACCATAGTGACTTGTTTTTTTTGTGGAATAATAGGCTTTCGCCATGGTGCGGATAGCCATTTGTTGCAAAAGATTTTGCTCGGGTTTACCCTCAGCTTCATCCAGCAAACTGTTGAGTGATTTAGCAATGGATTTATCTGATTGCACATTGATACGGTAGCCAAATCGTCCGGCAATTAAACCAAACTGACTCAACTTATCAATATTGGGCGCCTCATGCACACGGTATACGCAGGTACGCTTGTGCTTGCCCATCAATTCTGCCACTTTGCGGTTGGCCAGCAACATAAAATCTTCAATAAGTTTATGCGCATCTTTACGTACTTTGGTATAAACCCCTATTGGATGACCACTTTCATCCAATTTGAATTTCACTTCTTGTGTTTCAAATGATATGGCTCCTTCTTTAAAACGTTGCTTACGAAAAACATGTGCTATACGATTCAATAACAACAACTCATCACTAAACTCTCCCTTGCCGTTTTCCAGAATTTCCTGCACCTCTTCATACGCAAAACGCCTGTTCGAGTGAATAACGGTTTTACCAAACCACTCGCTGTGTACGTGCGCCTTTTCATCAATTACAAATACGGCTGAGAAACACAATTTATCTTCTTTGGGCCTTAACGAACATACTCCGTTTGACAATTTCTCCGGCAGCATAGGAACAACTCTATCTACCAGATAAATGGAGGTTCCGCGGTTGTATGCCTCATCATCCAATTGTGTTCCAGGCCTCACGTAATGACTCACATCTGCAATGTGTACTCCTATTTCCCATAAACCATTTTCCATAGGCTGAACGGAAATAGCATCATCAAAGTCTTTTGCATCTTCAGGGTCAATTGTAAACGTAAGTACATTCCTGAAATCTTTTCTGTTCTTAATTTCTGCCTCCGGAACAATCTCCGGAATTTTTTCTGCTTCACGTTCCACCTGTTCAGGAAATTTCAAAGGGAAACCAAACTCAGCAATGATGGCATTCATCTCTACCTCGTTATTGCCCGGCTTGCCTAATACCTGAATAATTTCACCGAATGGATTATTGAAATCTTCGGGCCAATCTGTAATGCGTGCAATGGCCTTATATCCGTTTTGAACTCCGTTCAGTTTTTCATTGGGGATGTATAAATCCACGTGCATGTGTCTGTCGTCAGGAACCAAAAAAGCAAAGCCTGCTTTACGTTCCACCACACCCACGAACTCAGTGCGGGCACGTTCCAGAATTTCCACTACTTCACCCGCTGAGCGACCGTCTTTGCGGGCAGCAAAAAGACAAACCCGCACCTTATCCTTATGTAAGGCCCGGTTTAAATCTGCCGGAGCAATGAACACATCGTTCTCATCGCCTTCCTGTATAAGGTAAGCAGAACCGCGTGAATTCACATCCAATACACCTTCCACAAAACGATCAAACGAAATTAACTTGTACCTGCCCGGACCAATCAGCTTAATTTTTCCAATGCCAACTAATTTATTCAGTGCTTTATCAATAAGAATGCGTCCTTTTTCATCGCGCATACCCAAAACAGATGCTACCTGCTTTGCATTAAATTCTTTTTTACCATTCTTAATAAATATATCAAGTATGGTTTCTGACAAAGAAGAAGAAGGGTTGGATTTTTTAGCCAATTGAGTAAACTTTGTGGCAAGATAAAGTTTTGCCTCCGAAATAAACACGATGTTTTATCCATCATCGGTGCACAATTGCTTCTGATGGAGAATTAAAGCTATATTAGCCCATGCGAAAAAAACTGCTGTTTTTTTTATTCCTCGCCATCCGACTTTCGGCATATAGTCAGGACAGTACAATCTACCGTATTTTACCTGTATCCATTAGCGTCTTTAACAACCAAACCACCTTACCCGTGGGCATGAAACTGGGCATAACGGAGTCTCCTGTTCATCCGGGCATCAGCATAGGCACATCCTTTTTGTGGCAGGAAAAAAGTCGGCATTTGCTGCAACAAACTGCTACTTTCGGTTATTATTACCACCGCTATTCACAACACGGCATTCAATTGTATACCGAACTACAATACCGTTACACCCGTTTTAAATGGCTACAACCTGAGACCGGTGCAGGTTTGGGTTATTTACATGCCATCAGCGATTTGGAAGAGTTTAAACTGAACAGTAGCGGAGAATATGAAAAGAAAAGGAATTTTGGTCGCCCGCAGATAATGGTAAGCACACATGTCGGGTTGTTTATTCCTCTCAAAAAAAAGACCTCCAGTGCAGCCTGCAACATGTGTCGCAACTCCGCTACTCATGCTGTACAAAACGGTGTTTTTGTGCGCTACCAGTTTTGGTTGCAGGCTCCGTTTGTTAAAAATTATGTCCCTATGTTACCTAACACGGCTTTGCATATAGGTTACTGTACCTCATTAAAAATGAAACGTAAAACAGGAGGTAAAAAATGATTCCATTCAAAAATCTACTTCTTGTTCTTTTAACTACACTGTTGTTTTGCTGCCAAACCGATAGTGTAAAACATACCGTACAATGTTATGACAACCGGGCTGATAGCAGTAACAGCCACCCCAAAGCCGCAGCATTAACCTACCTGATGACTACATACGTAAAAAAAGGATTACCCGGCATGGCAATGCTGGTGCATGATAATAACGGCACATGGGTAAGCAGTGCGGGCAAGGCCGATATTGGTAAAAGCATCAACTTTGAGCCCTGTCATGTATCCAAAGCAGCCAGTATCACCAAACTTTTTTTGGGAACACTTACCATGAAATTGGTAGAAGAAGGAGCCTTACAACTGGACGAAAAAATCAGTAAGTGGATACCCGGTAAATACCTCAACAAAATTAAGAATGCGAAGGAGACGACTTTACGGCAACTGCTCAACCACAGCAGCGGTATTTACGATGTGATTAAGGATGATGGTTTTTATCTGGCGGTACTGAATAACCCCAATAAAAACTGGACGCCTGATGAGTTACTTGAGTTTGTGTACAATAAAGACGCTGTGTTTCCCTGCGGTTCTCAGTTCAAATACAGTAACACCAATACTTTATTGGTGAGCATGGTCATTGAGTATGCCACCGGCAGAAAACACAGCCAGTTGTTGCATGAAAAAATACTAACTCCATTAGGCTTACGCAACACCTTCTACCACTACCATGACCCATTGCCTTCCACTACTGCACAAGGTTATTTTGACTTATACAACAACGGAAGCATTGTGAATGTATCAAATTACATTACGGGTAGCGGTAACGGCTATGGTGGCTTACACTCCAATGTATTTGACCTCTATACTTTTCTTGATGCACTGTTGGTGAAGAAAACCATTCTGCAACCCGCCACACTTATTGAAATGACTACTATGAGTGGTTACGATGAGAACCGCGGTTACGGACAAGGTTGTCTGGAAGACTTTGGAGAAAAGGGACCGGGCAATACTGGCATTGGCCATACCGGTCGTGATTTGGGCTATAGCTGCGATTTGTTCTACTTTAAAAAGAACAACACCATCCTATGCTTTCTTATTAACTACGGCACTGATGGAAACAGCAACCTCAAAAACGTGTTCAAAGAATTCGAGAGTAGCTTGGTTGATGTGGTGTTGCAATAGACTCTTGAAAAGAGCTTTCCATTTATCCTTTAAGTTATTCTGCTTAATATTTAATATCACAAAATGATATATAAATAAATGATTATCTAACATACATTTTCCACTTTCGTGCAAAATCGGGTACCTTCATTCCATTCCAATAAGTGCTTTATCATAATCCGGCACATCGAGTTTCGCTGTATCCAAAGAACGCCCCAACATCACATCCCAATAAAATTCCTCCGACATGCTATCCCAGTGAATGAGTCCGTCCCGATACAACTTTTGCTGTTTTATATTAAGCCATATGCAGCCTGCAACAAACAACACTAACATACTTTGAAGTATTTTTTTTGACGACACAGCTGCAAATACTGCTGCCATAGGAATTGCCAATAACCCGTAATACTCTATAATGGGCCTGCAGCCAAAGCTTCCGCCATACCACCAGCACCAAAAACTGAACATCACGTATACCGCTAAAATAAATGTAACAGCCACTGAAGCAAAAAATTGTTTGTACTTTTTGTACAACAAAGGAATGCCTGCCAATGCCAGAATCATTACGGGAGTGTAAAGCAGCCAACCTTTGCGGTAACTGAACAGGCCATCTACAATGCGGGGACTCAAAAAGAAAAACGAGCCTTTTTCTCCGTATGAATAAAACAACCAGTAACCTGTTTGCCGATGCCAATAAAGTAATTGAGGAAGAAAGACGAGTAATGCCAAAACTCCAAAAAGCAATAAGAACCTGGGCGAACCAAGCAATCTTTTTACTTTGCCTGCCAGTGCTGAAAACGATTGCACATCATACAACACAAAGAAAAAAAGTATCAAGAAATTAGTCGGGCGAATGAGTGTTATCATTCCCCACACTAACCCCAAAGCAAGCATATTCAAAACAGATTCTTTCTTATGAAAGGCTACAGTAAAATGCATAAACAGCAACACCAGAAAAAAGCTGATGGCATGCGACATCAGTGCATCGTATGTGGCGTAGTTCATCAGGTTAGTAGCAGCACCAACAGTAATCAGCGTGAGGGCCACAACCCTATCATTAAAATGTTGTAGCAATAGTTTTCTTAACAACAGTAAACCCAACAGGCTGTAAAAAATGCCGCTCAGCCACATCATCTTGTAATAAGGCGGACTGTACCCATCTGCCGGAAAATCACTGTTCAAGGCCCATGCATGTCCGGCTAAAAAGAACGGAACATTCATCAGAGCCACACCCATGGTCATGCGAAAAACTGGCTTACCTCTGGCTGAAATAAAATGCTTGAACCTTTCGCCATACAGCTCTTTATCCTGTTCTATTATGGCCAAATCAGCGTCCCCATATATCAAAAATGTGGGCAGGTAAACGTAATAATCTCCCTGATCCCAGGTAATGGGGGCCTTCACCATCCAAGAGCGTAAGGAGTTATATCTTACGTAATACAAAGTCGCAATGGCCAGCACAGCCAACAACGACAAAAAGCCTGAGGATGCAGACGGCCTGTATTTGCTTGACTGAAGTGCTTTGTCGTTCATAGCCTCAATTATAAAACTTTCTTTGCATTGAAGGAATAGCTTCGGGTAAAATTAAGTAATTTTGGCCCGTTATGGCAGTACAAAAACCCAGCATCCCGAGTGGAACAAGAGACTTTGGCCCGGTTCAGGTGCAGAAAAGGAAACACATACTCAACACTCTTGAACAGGTATTTCGCGCCCACGGCTACATGCCGCTGGAAACTCCGGCTATGGAGAAAATCGGAACATTAACAGGTAAATATGGGGATGAGGGAGACCGGTTGATTTTTAAAATTTTTCCAAGAGGCGAAAAAATGAGACCGCTTTTAAGAGTATTTGAAAAAATAAAAAAAGAAGATAGTAGTCTCTCTTCTGAAAATGTGAATCCCATACTGCTAGACCACCTTTCTTTAGAACTTGCAAAGGATATAACAGAAGAAGCTCTCCGCTACGATCTCACCGTTCCATTTGCCCGTTACGTTGTAATGAACCGCAATGACATTACCTTACCTTTCAAACGTTACCAGATGCAACCCGTGTGGCGGGCCGACAGGCCTCAGAAAGGTCGCTACCGGGAGTTTTGGCAATGTGATGCCGATGTGGTGGGCAGCGACTCTTTACTCAACGAAGCCGATTTGATTCTGATTTACCTGGAAGCATTTAAAAAACTGGGACTGGATGTTGTGGTACGCTTAAACAACCGCAAAATTTTAGAAGGTATGGCTGCTTTACACGGTGAACGCTCGCGCTTCATTGAGTTTGCCACCATCATTGACAAGCTGGATAAAATAGGGTACGATAAGGTGATGGAAGAATTGCATACCGCGGGTTTTGCTATTCAGGCGCTCACTGCTTCTGAAAAAATATTCTCCATACGAACAGATGAGTTTCCTAACCCTTACCACAATCCTGTTGTATTGGGTGCATTGCAGGATTTGAGTAAAGATTTTGAAAAATATAATATCGATTTTGGTTTAAAAGGTATCGAAGAGTTGGCCAAAGTATACCACATGATTCCGCAGGAATGGCAGGCGCAGGTAATGATTGATCCGCTGTTGGCACGTGGCCTCTCCTACTACACCGGTTGCATTGTAGAAGTAGTGGCCAATGAAGGCACACTCAAAAGCAGCATAGGTGGTGGTGGTCGTTACGATAACCTTACGGGTGTATTTGGTTTGCAAGGTGTATCGGGAGTGGGCATTTCTTTTGGTCTCGACCGCATTTACGATATTCTTGAAGAACTGAAACGTTTTCCGGAAGAAGTAAACCAACCCACATACACCAAAGTGTTGTTTTGTTGCTTTGATGAGGCATCACAACTATACGCAACTGAAGCATTAAATAAAGTACGTCAGGCGGGTATACCTGCTGAAGTATATCCTGATCTGAAAAAAATAGGTAAACAACTGGATTATGCGAATGCATTAAAAATCCCTTTTGCCATTATGGTTGGTGAAAATGAACGCAGCAGCGGAATACTCTCATTCAAAGACCTGAACAGCGGTACACAGGAATCACTCTCACTTGAAACCATCATCGAAAAACTTAAAGGGTAGTTTGCACCGGGGCCACAAACAATAATCACATTTATGAGCACATTTGAAATTGACCATTCACTTACCATAGACAACATCGCTCATTTACTGGAGCAAAATACATCCATAAAATTATCTGCAGCAGCCAAACAGCGCATTGAAAAATGCCACCACTACCTACAACTGAAAATCGAAAAAGCAACCGACCCTATTTACGGAGTGAATACCGGATTCGGTGCTTTGTGTAATACGGGCATTTCGAATGAAAAACTTTCTACCCTGCAGGAAAATCTTTTACGCTCGCATGCTTGCGGAACCGGACAAGAAGTACCGCATCACATTGTAAAAATTATGCTGCTGCTCAAAATACAATCCTTATCATATGGCCATTCAGGTGTGCAAACGGCAACAGTAGAATTACTCACGCAATTTTATAACCACAGTATATTACCGGTAGTTTACGAACAAGGTTCACTGGGTGCTTCAGGCGATTTGGCTCCTTTAGCTCATTTGTGTTTACCACTTATTGGCGAAGGAGAGGTATGGTACAACGGTGAAAAAACAACTGCAAGTAAGGCATTAACATCTGCCGGACTTAACCCTGTTCAACTGCGAGCAAAAGAAGGTTTGGCACTAATCAACGGCACTCAATTTATGGCCGCTTATGGCGTGTGGTGTTTACTCGAAGCAAAAAAACTCAGCAATAAGGCGGATGAAATAGCCGCACTTTCCATTGATGCTTTTGACGGAAGAATAGATCCTTTTCACGAAGCCCTGCACTGCATTCGCGCGCACAAGGGGCAAATAGCAACCGCCAAACGCATTAAAGAATTACTTGAAGGAAGTGAAATCAATGCACAACCCAAAACTGCTGTGCAAGACCCGTATGCTTTCCGTTGCATCCCGCAGGTACACGGTGCAAGCAAGGATGCTATAAGTTATGTCTTCTCCGTTTTTGAAACGGAAATTAATAGTGTTACCGACAATCCGAATGTATTTCCTGATGAAGATTTAATTTTATCAGGCGGCAACTTTCACGGACAACCGTTAGCCATTACGCTCGACTTTTTAGCTATTGCTTTAGCTGAACTGGGAAGCATTTCAGAGCGCAGAACATATCAAATGATTTCGGGTCAGCGGCAATTGCCTGCGTTCTTAACTCCTAACCCGGGCTTACATTCAGGACTGATGATTCCGCAATACACAGCTGCCTCCATTGTTAGCCAGAACAAACAATTGTGCTCCCCTGCTTCAGTTGACAGTATAGTAAGCAGCAACGGACAAGAAGATCATGTAAGTATGGGTGCCAATGCGGCAACTAAATGTTTGCGTGTGGTAAATAACCTGCGTACCATTCTCGCTATTGAATTGCTGAATGCAGCACAGGCATTGGAATTCCGCAGGCCTTTGAAAACGTCTCCATACCTGGAAGAGCTTGTTCTGAATTACAGAAAACATGTTTCCTTTATCGAACACGACCGAAAATTATATGAAGATATTCATGCTTCTGAAAAATTTCTTAAAAGCTAAATTGAGAGTAACAGCAAATATTGTAGTTGTTTCTATTGCCTTGTTCTGTTCCTGTTCAAATATGGAACCAGTAACAGATAGAACTACAAAAGAGAATTTAGAATTTCCGCAAGCAGATACCCTTTCACTTGGAAATGACTCTTTTGATTTAGCTGTAAAATATGGTAGGGATTTACTACTTAACACTGCATTCTATATTGGCCCCGGGGGACAGAACGGGCAATACACGGGCAACAAATTAAACTGCACCAACTGCCACCAGCAAGCAGGAACAAAGCCCTACTCCTTTAACCTTATGCGATCACATGATGTTTATCCTCAATACAGGGCTCGTGAAGGCAAAGTTCTTTCATTGGCTGACAGAGTTAACAACTGCATAATGCGCCCACATAACGGGAAACCATTACCTAACAACAGCAGAGAAATGATTGCTATTCTTTCTTACCTGAAATGGATCAACTCTTTTATGCCTGACTCTGTACTAGCAGGTGAAAAAAATCTACCGGTTGTATTCCCTAAGCAAGCAGCTAATCCCCAAAAGGGGGAAATCCTGTATGCCCAGCAATGCTCCTCATGCCACGGTAAAAACGGAGAAGGAATATCAGACAGTTCGAATATTGATTTTTTATATCCCGCATTATGGGGGCCTCAATCTTACCAATCGGGTTCAAGTATGCACCGCATAATTAAAATGTCACAATGGTTAAAGGCCAATATGCCATACGGAATAAGTACAGCAGTAAAACCTTTGTTAACTGATGAGGAGTATTTTGATATTGCTGCCTTTATAAATGATGACCGCATTCATTCCAGACCGGGTACAAAAGACCGAGATTTTCCGATAGCTGCAGAAAAAGCAATTGATTATGCCACACCTCCCTTTGCCGATACCTTTAGCATAGCACAACACAAGTTCGGGCCGTATACACCCATTTTAGAATATTGGAAAAAAAGGGGGTTAAAGGCAACCTTTTAATCTGAAACAACTACACGTTGGTTGGCCTTACCGGCTGTTTTACTTCGAACAACAACTATCTGCTTTCTTTTTATAACTGATTTTGGTAAACCGATACTCGAACTAGAGCCTGCTAAGAGGCTAACAGTATGTAACAACTTTTCATTCTTTTCACCTTTAAGTAAAAAGACTTCATATTCATCCGGTTCCGACCCTTCATTAGTCAGAAGCAAATGTCCACCATCCTTCAAAGTTGCAGTAAAATAACAGGGGTATAACGAAGATATATAATGTGCACTAAAACTGCCGGCCTTACTCCATGGAGCAGAGCTGTCTGCCCTGCGCTCGGTAAGGCACTCCCATACAATTTTTTTGCCTTTGGTAACCTCAAAATGTCTGTTCCACACACCTTGTGCTATAAGATAATTGCCGTTAGGTACTTCTTCCACAGAACCTGTTTTAGCACAGAAATTCTCCTCAGGCAAAGCAAAGTTAAACTTATACTCCCATAACAATTGGGGAGGGCTTACAGCTTTTGGCGATGAAAACAACTGTATCGAACTTACCGTACCTCTGCGGCTGCGATTGCCATTATTAAACAAGAGTACGTCTCCTGCTGATGTAAAAGACGCAGCATGTTGTACCTCAAAGTTAGCTTGAGGATATGCAGGTACTGATGAACTGATATTTTTTCCGATAACGTAACGTGGTACACCGCTTTTTCTATTTACACAAATGATTGAACTGATATCACGACAAGAAATAAGAAAATCTTCATTCTTATTACCGATAGCGATGGAATTTATATGAAAACTACCTGCAGAATCACAAGCGGGGTTATAAGGACGTTCGCTCCAGAAACGAACAATGTCTTTTTTGTGATCTACCTCAGCAACTATATCCTCTGAACTCATGGGGTTAAGACTATCCTTTCGGGTCATTAACAGCAAATAATTACCTCCCGGAACAAATCCAATCTGGTGATGAAAATTCCCAATGAATTGATTCTTCCATTGAATTTGTTTAGTCTTCCATAAATAATCTCCCTCCAGATTACATTCGGCAACAAAATCTGAAACAAAGGTAATTCTTCCGTTTGGGTTTACTCTGAAATGACGCACTGCATCAACTATAGACGGATGGCAAAGAACTGTTTCCCCTTTCCTGTTTATGATTACTCCATAATCAAGGCAAATAAGGCCATCTGTAGCATCAACGGAATCATAAACTGTAATTGTATTTTTTAAATTGTTAGAAGTGACTGATGCTTTTGTCGAAAAACTCCACACCGTTAATTGTGGCAGATTTTTACCCGCTGCTGTTGCCTGCACACTGCATCTGTACGTTTGCCCGAAATCTAATAACTCCTTTACAAGATGAGCTGCAGTAGAATCAGAAGCTACATAAATTACTTTCATATCTGACTCTCGGATAATACTAATATGATACACATCTGCCCCTTTTACTTCGGGATACTCTAACATAACTTGCCGAAATGGAATAACAGCTCCGGGCAAAGGTAATTGTGCCTGCAAAGGTTGAATAAAGAGTAAAAATAAAAGTGCAAGTAAACATTTCATACCACAAAAGTAATCTTATTTATATGCTGAAAAAAATACTGCTGAGTCAGGTGAATTGAACTGCACCTGACTCAGCAGAAACAACTACTTCAGCCTAACCGGAAAAGTTATATCAATATCCGATTCAGCAGAAGGACTAGCTGTTTTTGGTACACCATCGTAATGGCTTAGCACCACATTCATGGTGCCTTGTACAGATGTACCAGCTGTAGTGCTTAGCTGTATCTCCAGCCCTACAGGCAGATTATTTAAATCTTTATCTGTACGGGTTATAGACACCCTTCCGCTGAGATTACTGCTTAGCGTGTAAAAAAATTGATGCGCCTCCGCCTCTTCTTTTATCTCTTTTGTAATATCATCAACGGGTGATTTGGTTTCATCCAACACAGATACAACTGCATTATATGTTTTTGACGTATCAAGCAACAACGTATCAATAACCGGTGCCAAAGCTCCGGGGCCATCTGCGTCTTTCCATTGAAGAGTAAATGTATTGTTGGAATCTGATGCATCTGTTAAAATTAACTTTACTGTGGTAATTAACTCCTGAGGATTGATGGGTGCAGGATCAGAAGGGTCTTTGTCCTTGTCTTTACAGGAATAGAAAACACTGCTGATAACAATTACTGAGAAAAATATGCGTGTTGATTTTAAAATGTGATTCATGTTATTTTTTGTTTTGAGGTTGATAAATAGTAAAAGGAATTTGCACACTTAGTACAATGTTTCTACCGGGTTCATTCGTGTAATACCTGAACCGGCTTAAGTAATCCCGATAAGAAGTATTCAAAATATTGTGTGCGGCTATTTTGAAATTAATTTCCTGCTTTCCGGCTAAGAAAGAAGTTCGCCAGGCGAACGAATGTAGTGCATACCCGTCAGGAGGAGTCATGTAGTCCTCTCCTTTAGGTACACGGTTTTGTTTATCTACAATTTGCGTTTGCCATTCCAGCTCACTTTCTTTAACTCGTTTCCACAACACCGGAAGCAGGTAACTTACCCGCACATTGCCTCTGTTAGCCGGCATCAAAATAAGTGGCTTGTTTGCACTTTCATTTTGCGCATACAGGTATGTTATGCCGCCAGTGAACTGCCAGTTTTTGTGCGGGGAATAAGTACCACTTAACTCTGCCCCACTTAATCGTGCGTTGGTTTGTGTGTAGCGCCAGGTAGGGAAACTTCCTCTGATGGTAACCGTAACCTGCGTATCGGGTTGCTGATAAATGAAGTTGGAAATATAATTGCTGTACACACCCACCCTCAGGTTCCATCGTTCTCGGCTTATCTGAATGCCTGCATCAGTGTTCCATGATTTTTCGGGTTTCAAATTAATGTTTCCTGTCTCATACGTTGCTGTACCGCCATGCAATCCGTTACTGTATAATTCATTCACAGCCGGTGGACGCCAGGCCGAGGCTATGTTCATATCGGCTTTCACATATTCTGAAATATGGTACTCGCCACCTAGCACTAATGTAAGGTTTTGCCATGTGTGAGGTGTTTGTGCTATCACCTTATTGATGTTTTGATACACCTCCATCCAACGCCAGTCGTATCGTAAACCACCCTCCACTTGCCAGCGTGATTTGCTCCATTTTTCTACGACATAAACTCCTGCAGTACGGGCAATAAAATTCGGAATGAGAAAACGTTCACCTGATGCGTAGTTCCCTTGATTCATGTAACTGAAACCTGTTTTGCCTGTAAAATTGCGTAAGCGTTTATGCTCCAACTTTAACTCTGCTGTTTGCGTGGTAAGTGTTAACTCATAACCCGGGCGTTGTAGTGCACGCAAGGAATCGCTGTAGATATAATGTGCATCGTATTCTTTGCGGTCGTTCACCTGTTGAGCCAGTTGCAGGGATACGCGCCCTATTTTTTTCAGGTTATGCATCAGTTTAATGCTGCCTATTTCATGCAGCACTTCCTGCTTCGGATTACCAATGTGAAACGTGAAGGGTTTGGTGTAAAATGGTTCTTCTGCAGTAATCGCCCTCAGCAAATCTACTTTGTTGCCTATGTGTGAACCACGCAAAATGCCCAACGTAGTAGCAAAGCGACTGTAATATACCTGCACACTACTATTGGTATTTCGCCACTCGGCTGAAGCTACACCATCGTATTCCCTGAAACCTGTATTCGACATCACGTACTCCGGAGTTCTTGAATCTCCTGCTTTGCGTAGGCTACCCTGCACCCACCAACTCACATGTTGCATGCCCTTGTGGTGGTGCCCGTCCAATACCAGTGAGCCTGCACTTTGTTTATTGTTGGAAAAATAATTTCCCATCAACTCACCTCCTATTCCTTCTGCTGAACGAAACTCACGTGGTTCAATTCGCACCACACCTCCGATAGCTTCAGGACCGTATTCAACTGAACTCGCTCCTTTAATTACCTGCACTTTGCCGGGCATAAAAGGATCAATTTCCGGCCCGTGTTCACCACCCCACTGTTGCCCTTCTTGACGCACACCACTGTTTACTGTTAAAATACGCTGACTGTGTAACCCGCGAATAACGGGCTTGCTGATGGATGGTCCGGTTGAAAATGTGGTAACCCCGGGCAATAATTTTAACTGGTCGCTCAGGGTTTGTCCGCGCAAGGCGTCAAGCTCTTTTTTGTTGAGTTCTTCAATACGCTGTCCGGTAACGGATGATTTTTCCTCGGCTCTTCGCTCCGTGATTTCGACCTCATGCAAGTGAAACTCCTCTGCACATAAATCAATGCGCAATTCCCGATTTTGTTTCACATCCACCTTGCGCTCGTAAACATGGTAACCGATGTAAGACACCTGCACAGTATAATAACCGGCTGCCACAGAATCAAAGGCCACCTTACCCGATGCATCTGTTAATGCACTACGATTTTTCTCCTTAAGAACTACTGTAGCCGCTTCCAAAGGTTGCTTCGAGGTGCTGTCAACCACCACTACCGAAATCTTAAAACGGGATTTGGTACGTTGTGCTGTGGCAACCAACGCAGACAATAAAAACAACAGTAGCAAAACTGCTGAGCGATAAAAAAATGTATACAATAGAAAATGAATTAAGCCGCCAATGGGCGGCAATTGAACATACGGTTAAACTGTAGAGTAAGCCCTCCCAAAGGGCGGACCACGACTGCGGTTATCTGCAATAAACGTATGTGCAAACGGTGGTTCATAAACAGTGTATGCTTCATGAACCGATTTTGTTACTCCCGACCAAAGCCAGGTAATAAGTGTAAAAAAATCTGTAAAATGAAAGGTGCAGGAGAAACAACCAGCATGGCTTTTTTCCAGGTGAGCAGTATGCCCGCAATCGCCTGCATCATGGTGTTCACAAAAATGGGTATCAAATGCACAACTGTGTTCCTCATCATGCGCCAACAAAGCGTGTTCATGTACCTCGGCTTCGTGCTCATGCCATACGTGCACCGGCAACCAGGTAATGGTAAACAGTACCAGTAATATTCGGGCAATATGTGCGCTGAAGAGTTGGATATGCGTGATTTAGAATGGCAAAGATAAGAAAAGGTTCAATAAGGTAGTGAAGAGTAAAATAGGGATAGGGAATTGTTATTAGAAAACCTTTGAGAATAAAAAAAGCGAGAGTTACTCGCTTTGATTTTTTGTGACCCCGACAGGATTCGAACCTGTGACCTACTACTTAGAAGGCAGTTGCTCTATCCAGCTGAGCTACGGGGTCAAAAAAAATGGAACCGTCTTTAAATTTTAAAAGTTCAAAGCCTAAAGGTGGGAAGAACCCATTTTCTCTAAACTTTGAACTTTTTCCCTTTTTGTCGGGGTGGCAGGATTCGAACCTACGACCTCCACATCCCAAATGTGGCGCGATACCGGGCTACGCTACACCCCGAAAACCCTTCAAATTCTTTGCAGTTTGCTAATCTGTCAAGTTGCGCACCCGAAGTAAAATGCACATTCCCAATAATATAAACACTGGTGTTTATCGCGGAAAGGGAGGGATTCGAACCCTCGATACGACTAAACATCGTATGTCGGTTTAGCAAACCGGTGGTTTCAGCCACTCACCCACCTTTCCTGATTGGGGATGCGAAGATAGAAATTTCAATCAAAAGAACAAAAAAAGGAATACGAATTCCTGATGTTTATTAATTTTTTTCACAAAAAACTGAAAACCCGATAATTTTTCTAAAATTGCCCTGTTACTTTTTGAACGCTTATCCTGTCTATCACTAAAAAATTATACTATGGCTGATAAAGAAAACCTCTTCTATAAATTCAAGGACCTCAAAGTGTTCGGTTCAACAGAGTGGTTGGCCAACAACGAAAAGAAATACCGCACGGTTTATGATGAAGCCGAATGTACCTTTATATATTGTGAACTTTCTTTCTTCAATAAAAAATTTGATGAGGGAGAATGGGAGGTAAAAGTTCAGATAAAATGCTTCAGAGACGATAATACATTGATATGCGACCTGCGTGCCGACCGCAAAATATCCAAAGAAGAGAACATTGTATACATACGCGAAGGATGGGGAGTTAAAACACCCGGCTCGTATTGGAAACGCGGCACCTATCGTTGGGAAGCCTTTATTGATGGTGAACCAGTTGGCGGAAAAGAGTTTTATGTAGAAAAAGAGGGTATTGTAACCGATGTATCCAACAATTATTTTACGCTGAAAGGAGTAAAACTATATGAAGGACCTGATGCCAATGTACCTCACCACCAACGCAAATACTTAAAAACTTTTGACGCTAAAGACACCCGTTACGTGTGGGTAGAAGTAACCTGTGAGAATCTGGTAAAAAAACACGAACACTGGTTGTGTGAATTTTTCTTCAATTTCAGAACCCACAGCGGACAGCTAAAAGGCAGCATTGATAAAATGCAGAAAGTGTTACAAACTGAGGATGAATTTTTGTTTACCATTGGTTGGGGCAGTGACCACAAAGGCACCTGGGGCAACGACCTGTACTCAGTTGACATTGTTTTTATGGATCACATTATTGCCACTGTTCCCTTTGAAGTAGGCGATTTAACTACCGATGCAGGAGATGAGGATTTGCCTATTGTAACTACCACCAAAGCCAAGCCTGCCACAACTGAGCGTTTTAAGAACGAGCCCGAAAGTGTGGAAGATGTGATGAAGGAACTAGAAGAACTCATCGGGTTGGAAAGCATCAAAACTAAAATAAAAGAATACACCAATTACCTCAACTTCATCCGCCTTAGAAAAGATAAAGGCTTTGAAGATGAAGATAAACTCAACCTGCATGCTGTATTTACAGGCAACCCAGGCACTGGTAAAACAACTGTGGCAAAAATGCTGGGCAAAATTTACAAGAAGCTGGGCATGCTGAGCAAAGGTCACGTGCATGAAGTAGATCGTAGTGATTTGGTGGCTGAATTCATCGGACAAACCGCACCTAAAACCAAAGAGGCCATCAAAAAGGCAAAGGGCGGCATACTCTTTATTGACGAGGCGTATGCTCTCGCACGTAAAAATGACGACTCGAAAGATTTCGGTAAGGAGGTGATTGAAATTCTGCTTAAGGAAATGAGTGACGGAGACGGTGATATTGCTGTAATAGTTGCTGGGTATCCCGAAGAGATGGACACTTTTCTCACCTCTAACCCTGGTATGAAATCACGCTTTAATATGTATTATGAGTTTCCTGATTACACCCCTCAGGAATTAATGCTCATTGCTGAATTCAGTTGCAAGAAACGTGGCGTAAATTTTAATGAAGAATCAAAAACCGCTTTGTACAAACGATTGGTAGAAGCTTACCGCGAACGTGACAACTCTTTTGGCAACGCGCGTTACGTGAACTCACTTATTGATGAAGCAAAGATGAACATGGGCTTGCGGGTAATGCAAAGTGTAGACCCCACACAGTTGAGCAAAGAAGAACTCTCTACCCTAACTGATGCTGATATTGAAAAAATATTCGGAGCGAAACGCAAAATGGCTGCGGATATACCGGTGGATGAAGAATTACTGAAAGCTGCACTCAACTCACTGCACAGCATGATAGGTTTAGAGAGTGTAAAGAATGAAATAGATGAACTGGTAAAACTTGTTCGCTTTTACCGCGAAATAGGCAAAGATGTTCGACAGACTTTCTCGTTACACACTGTATTTACCGGCAACCCGGGTACAGGTAAAACTACTGTGGCCCGTGTGTTGGCTCAAATCTATAAAGCACTTGGAATTTTGGAGCGTGGCAATTTGGTGGAGTGCGATCGTCAGGCATTGGTTGGCGGTTTTATTGGTCAAACAGCTATTAAAACCAACGAAGTATTGGAACGCGCTATGGGTGGTGTGCTGTTTATTGACGAGGCCTACTCTTTAACGGAGGGCGGTGAAAATGACTACGGCAGAGAGGCTATTGAAACCATACTGAAAAGAATGGAAGACCGCAGAGGAGAGTTTGTAGTAATTGCTGCCGGCTACACCGATAACATGAAACGTTTTCTGGAATCGAACCCGGGCTTAAAATCACGTTTTGATAAGGAGCTGCATTTTGATGATTACAATGCAACCCAGTTGTATGATATAGCTGTGAAAATGATGGCTGATAATAACATCAAGCCCGATAAAGAAGCAGCCAAATTCCTGAAAGCATTTTTGATTGAATTACATGCCAACAAAGACAAGTTTTTTGGTAATGCACGCTCCGTTCGCAAAGTGGTAGAAGAAGCCATTAAAAACCAGCATTTGCGATTAGCCAAACTGGATCCGGGAAAACGTGCTTCTGAAATGATTAAGTCATTAACCCTTGCTGATGTGAATGAATTTAAGGTAGACAAATTAAAAGGCAACCAAAAACCGGGCATTGGTTTTACTGTGCATTCTTAGTACTTCATTATCGTGAAAGGGAAAGGGCTCATCAGTGTACTGGTGTTTATTATCAGCATACTGTTGTTTGAACTATTAAGCAACAGAATTTCAACTTACATCCTGCACCTCAAAGAAGGCATGAGCCCATACAGGGCAACACTTATCGGCATGGGTGTAATCGTGTTTATTTTGTTCCCTGCTTACAAATGGTTAGACGGAATTGTAAAACGTATTTCACAAAAACTACTGAGTGCGGGTAAAAATATAGGGGGCAGAATTACCGGAATAAGTCTGATATTTTTCACCTCGCTTTTTGCTCTTTACCTGATTTACCTGAACGTATGGTACAACATTGCTTTCAGCGATGCGATTAAACACATTACTGTTTTCGTGCTGAATCTGGTAAGCTGAATTTACCTTCTGTAATAAGTAACCTGAGTTTTAATACAGCTGCGACAGTTAAGCTGTCAAGCACCTCGCCTTTTACCACCAATTCATACAACTCGTTAAAGTGTAGTTTACGAATCTGAAGTTGTTCGGTTTCTTCAGGTTCAGGTTTTTCTTGCGTAAGTTGAGTAGCGAGAAAAATAAACGCCAACTCATCTGTGGCTGAATTGCTAAGGTACATTTGCTGAATTAGTTCCCATTTGCCTGCCACCAATCCGGCTTCTTCCAAAAGTTCACGCTGTGCCGACACAACAGGCTCAACGTCTATATCACCCCCGCCTTCAGGAATCTCCCAGCTGTACTGTGCTATCGGATAACGGTATTGTCCCACCACCCACGTGTAACCTTCTTCATCAATGGGTAAAATACCAATGGCCCATTTTTTAAAATGTACCACAGAGTAAGTACCCGGATTTCCCACCGGATTTAGTACCTCATGGTGATTCACCTGTATCCAGGGCGATTCATACGCCACACGTTCACTCAACAATGTCCAGGGGTTGTCAGTTGGATTTTTCATTATTTGTTTTGTTCGCGAATACCAAATTTACTGAACAGGTAACGTTCGTATGCTTTTCGGATAGCAAAATAAAAATCATAATCACTGCTGCCCAATACAAAGTCATTGCTGAATCCGCAGAATCTTTTAAAATCCGGAATATCGGCATAATCCATACCTGTTAAATCATGTACCAAATCATCATTAAAGCGTTTTCTTACCACACGCTCTGTTTCCATGCGCAGGTACATTTCTTCAAACTTAATCATCTCCTTACCTTTGCGTGTAAAGGGCATCAATAAAGCAGATAGTCCGCCCACAAGAGCCAAGCCACCATTAAAATTTAAACTTGGTTTAACAGTGTAACTTTTAATTTGTCCTTCAAAAAAATTCTTATCTGTTTTACCCGCGTCCACAGGCCGGACTGCCATGACCACAGCCGATCTGAGTTTAACTACCAAAGGGTTCAAGTAAATGCGTAAAAAAAGCTCAGTCCCTTTTTTATTATGAAGGAGATTACTAATTGGAATGACTTGGGTTTCAAAACCTGTGTAGGTAACCAATATGGTGTCGCTTGGTTTTACATACAAAATAAAACGACCGTACGCATCGGTTATGGTACCTCCCTCCGACTTTTTAATAATGATATAGGCTGATGCAAGCGGTTGAAGACTATCCTGCTGATACACCTTTCCGCTAAACTGCAAACGCTCTTCTTCGTCCTGTGCCAAAGCCACCAACGTAAGAAGAAAGCAACAGAAAAATAAAAAAATGCGCGGCATAGTCAAGGACAAAAATACAATTTTCAACTCAGCAAAACCGGAAAGATTTAAAACGCAAAGCCCGCATGTATATTGCCCCAACGATGATCTGTACTTCCTTTAAACTGATGCGTTACGTAATCTCCCCGAACTTCCACAAAAAGATTGCGTAATGAAAAACCAAGTGCGGCATGGGTGTTCCACAACTGCCGTGTAACATCCTCACTGGCCAAAGTATACTGATTTTGTTTTTGCTTAATCAGTCCGCCTTCCATAGTACCGTCAAACCCTACTAACTTCAACTCCTGCCCCACCCTTATATAGATTTGATATCCTGTTATGCGTTTGTAGTTCACATTGCGCTTAGTGGTAGGGCCTATACTGCGCAAGTAAGGGTCAAACAAACCCAATCGAACAAAACCACCCACCGAACCGTTAATCTGCAAGGTACCTATGTTGCCCTCTGCTGAGACAAATCCTTCAAATCTGCGCGGCACTTCTGCCAATAAATAATCAATGCGTGTATAGTAATTCGCCACAAAAGAATTGCTCAACTGTTTGTCCCAACCCTTTGGCGGATTATTGGGCGGTATTAAATGCCCCAACGATTGAATTTGTTTTCCCAAAGCCGTATTGCCCATCACCCCACCGGAAATTTCGCTGGTTAACCGGTATTTATCATTCGGGTTGTTGCTTATGCCTGAAAGACCGATAAGCATGTACGAAGCATACGGTCTGTCGTTTATGATAATGCCTGTATCCTCCAAATCACGCGGGGTGTAAAGGTTGGACAACAAGTATATCCCCTGGTAATAATCTGTTTTGGGACCTGAGGTTTTAAGGTTAAGCCAACGCAAAGGTGTACTTTTCAGAAAATCATTGTACGTAAAAATACGTGTGCCGTGGGTGAAGTATTTATCTGTTTTAAAAAAGACATCGTTGGCAAAATCAAATCCAGCAACGGTTTCATCGGCTCTGTTCATGAATACCGCACGCTGAGCCTCACAATGACTCACCAATTGAAAGATAAAGACCAATAAGCAGAACTTTCTCACCTGTCGTGCAATATATAACAGCCGTAGCAAAAATGCATCTCTTCATCGGTTATGCTGTGATAAATGAAATCAGCATCCTATTTTGCAATCCATTAAAATTAATCGCGCTTGATATGAAAATGAAACAAATTCTTCTTTTGATGCTTTTAGCTGTATCCACAGCATCCTTTGCACAAAAGAAACAAAAAGCTGCTCCGGCCAACTGGTTTAATCTTGACCCTAAGAAAAACAAGGTGATGGGTGTAAGTACAGAACGCGCTTACGAGGAGCTGCTCAAAAACAAAAAATCAACAACAGTTATCGTAGCCGTAATTGATGGCGGTACTGACATTTACCACGAAGACCTGAAAGAGGTACTTTGGGTAAACAGCAAAGAAGTAGCGGGTAACGGTGTAGACGATGATAAAAACGGTTACGTAGATGACATATACGGCTGGAATTACATTGGTGGCAGCGACCCCATGAACAACGTAAATGAAGACACTTACGAACTCACCCGTTTGTATGCCAAATACTACAACAAATATGGCAGTGTAAGTGAATCTGAACTTGCCCCTCAACGTAAAGCAGAGTATAATGAGTACAAACGTTTCAAAGCCCTGTACGAAAAAGAACTTTCCAAATACCAAAGTCCGTACATGAGTTACAGCTTTGTATACAAAGGCATTGTTACGCTTACCGAAAGCATGGGTAAAAGCAATCCTACCAAAGCTGAAGTGGAAGCTTTTCAACCGCAAAGTGATATGGAAAAAGCGATGAAAGAACAGGTGCTCAAAATTATCAGCAAAAAGCTAACCGTTAGTCAGGCCAAAGACGAGTTGAAAGGTGCACTGGACTATTTCAGCAAGATGATTAAGTTTCACCTGAATACTGATTTCGACCCACGCAGAGAGATTGTACAGGATGATTACCTGAACACTTCGGATATTAAATACGGCAACAACAACGTAAAAGGCCCCAGTGCCGGACACGGTACACACGTAGCCGGGATTATTGCGGCATCAAGAAACAATAACTTAGGAATGAAAGGTGTGGCCGACAATGTACGCATCATGACTTTGCGCGTGGTACCAGATGGTGATGAGCGCGATAAAGATGTTGCCAATGCCATTCGTTATGCTGCTGACAACGGAGCCAAAGTGATTAACATGAGTTTTGGCAAAGCGTATTCATGGAACAAAAAAGCAGTAGACGATGCGGTGAAATATGCTTTGTCAAAGGATGTGTTGCTGGTACATGCCGCAGGTAACGATGCCAAAAACCTGGAAACAGGCAGCAATTTCCCTAACGACTTTTTCGAAGACAGCACTGGCTTTGCTGCCAATTGGATTGAAGTGGGAGCCTCATCGTGGATGAAAAAGAAAAAACTAACTGCTGATTTTTCTAACTACGGTCAAACCCGTGTTGATCTTTTTGCACCGGGAGTAGATATTTATTCTACTGTACCTGATACCAATGCTTATGCTGCTTATGACGGCACCAGCATGGCTTCACCGGTTACTGCAGGCGTGGCTTCATTACTGCGTTCTTACTATCCCCACTTAACCGCTATACAGATTAAAGCTATTCTGCTGCAAAGTGTAACTCCGGTAAAACATAAGGTGTATATCCCGGGTTCAAAAAAGAAAATTAAGATGAGTAAACTGTGTGTGAGCGGTGGTGTGGTAAATGCCTACAAAGCCATTCAACTGGCTGAGACATACAAGTAGCCGAAGATAGTCGGGAACACGAATCTCAGCGCTATTTAAGCATAAAAAAAGCAGACCAAATAGTCTGCTTTTTTTTATGTGCTAACTATCTGAATTAACTCGCTTAAACAGGTAGCCGGTAAACATAATAAGCACGGCACCTCCAAAAGCCAATCCCATATCTTTTTGCGCATCCCAGATATCGCCTTGTGTGCCTAAGTAAGCCACTCCCTGTGCGGGGAAAAATAAATCGGCAACGGCCCATTCTATTAACTCGTACATGCCGCTGAACGAAAGTGTAATCTCACAGGGCAGTACCCAGCATACCCACACCGGCCATTGAAAATGATTCATAAAATAATCGCGCATGGGGTAAGCTAGTAAAAACCCGAAACTGAAATGAACAATACGATCGTAGTGATTGCGCTCCCAGTGCAAAGCGTCTTTAAGCCAATAGCCAAGCGGATTCTCTGCATAAGTATACTCTGCACCGTAAATGTGCAAGAGGCCGTAAACAAAAAGTAAGGTATAACTCAAATCACTGAATTTGAATTTGCGGTAACCTAAACCCAACACCAGTAATATCAAAACGGTCATCGCATTTTCGGTGTACCAATTGGCTCGGTCGGGAGTTCTGATAAATGTGATTATCCAACAAACTGTAAATACAGCCATGAATATTTTGAGCAATACATTATCAGCAAATTGTTTTCGTGTTGGAGACGAGGCGGTAGTTAGCAGCATTTTATTTCAGCATTAAAATCCATTCAAAATTTCCGTTCATTACCACTTGCTCCTCATCATTGATTACCTGCACCGGAATGGAGCACAGGGCCCTCTTTTTCACGTGCAGGTCATTTCTCACTGCCTCAACACTCTCCTGCGGAACAATAACTTTTGCCCTTACCCGTCCTTTGGCCGGCAGCTTAAATTTCACCTCCGATGTACGCAACATGGGAATTACGTGTTCAGCTAAATCAGGAAATGTATCAAGTAACCATTGGCCGGTGGCAAATTCAGCCAGAGAAAATTGTGCTGCTGCCGCCACTGTTCCCAAGTGATTGGTATAATCTGCATGTGCAGGTAAACAAAAGGTGTAGTCTCCTTCGGCTTCCTGCAAACGTATCATTTGCGCAAACGGAATCTGGGTAAGGTTCATTTACAAACTTAAGAAATTTAGAGAGTTTACAATAGGCTACTATGGAGTAGTGGAGTTCTTCGTTTCGTGGATGACACGAAACGAGGCGAAGCATGCAACCGGAGAAGTAAACCTTACTTCTTCTGAATTTGGTCACTCACGTGCCGGATGTAGGCTACTTTATTGTGCGGTAACACATACCCATATCCACGCAGACAGATTTTTTCCTTTTGTTGCGGTAAAGGTTCATGCACGGATTTGCCCGTAACGGCTACCTGCTTTTTCACTTCTTCCAACTCCACACCATCAACCCACATTTTGCCTTTTCCGGTTAAATAAATTCCATACACTATGGTGGTGGCCTCTTCAGGGACATCCAGTACTATTGCTCTCTCCTGCCAATCAGCAGTGCCTTTCACCATACGATTATCTGTATTATCAAATGCCAGCAGGTACTGCTCATTCTCCACCCTTACCCACAAACCCGCACCTTCATTTGCTTCGCTGGTTTTTATATATGCTTTACACCTGATGCGCTTACCTCTGAATTGATCAGCCGGTGTATTTTTCATCATGGTACCAAAATCTGTTGCATCAATATCAGCATCAGACCTACCACGAATGCACAGCACATCATTCCCCTGTTTACCTTCTGCTTTAGCTATGCCTTTTTCATAATAGGATGGCGCATTGCCATCTTCCCAGCCGGAGGCATCGTCAAGTGGCGACAAACTGCGTTCGCAAGAAGTCAACAAGAAAATGCCTGCGGCAAAAAATGCAATAAGTTTATTTGTTTTCATACTTGTTCTATTTACCTGTGTAAAACGTAAACGTTCTCATGAAAGTACTTGCAAATTAGCAAATATTCTGAATACCAGGGAATAAAATCTATTGATTCGGTGCTATGCAAGTGGTACATCTGTTCGGTTTCAAGGATACGAAGTGAGGCGTACGAAGTAAGTGTTCTACTATTTTTTGGTACAAAATTCATAAAAATATTTGCCTGCGTTTGTATCACCCAAGTCGGCCGCAAGCTTCAAATCTTTACAAGCTCCTTCTTTATCGCCTTTTGCAATTCTGGCATCTGCCCGATTTTTAATAGCGTTAAGATATTTCGGAAAAATTTTAATTGCTTGTGTGTAATATGAGATTGAATGGTCGTAATCTTTTAATTGAAAATATAGATGCCCAATATTATTATATCCCAGATAATTTGTTGAGTCAATTTTGATACTTTGCGAATAAAAATCAATTGCCTTATTGAAGTCTTTTTTTCTTTCATTTAAAAGTCCAAGGTTGAAAACAGGAACAGACCAAGCCGGTTTTAATTCAATTGCCTTTTTAAAGTCGGCTTCTGCTTCGTCAAATTTTTCAAGCTTGCTGTTTATTTGTCCCCTGTCATTCCAACCCCACGCGAAGTCTGATTGCAATTCTATGACTTTGGTAAAATCTTCTCTTGCTCCTTTTAGGTCGCCCATTCTTTCTTTTACTGCACCTCGGGTGTAATATACTACTGGCTCTTTTGAATTAAGCTCAATAGATTTATTCAGATCAGCGATTGCTCCTTCATAATCCTGAATTTGACCTTTCAACTTGCCTCTATTATAGTAATATTCTCCACTAGGACTGAGATTTATAAAAAAGGTTTCGTCTTTGATTTTGTCGCGGATATACTTCCAATTTGAGGTGTCTGTTTGCATTGCTGTATTGTCCTGCAACTGCTGTCCAAACACAAAATTATTTGTCAATATCAAGAGTGTAAGAAGTCGCTTCATTTGTCTTTTGAATTGGTAATAAAGTATATATGTTGTTATCGTGATATTAACTTCTGTTCTTATAAAAACATTTGCAAATTAGCTAAATCCCAGCCTATCCCACAAACAAAAAAAGCGACCCTTATGAGGTCGCTTTCCTATATGAAAAGTAGAAAAACTACTTCGCTACACTTGCACGAATAATGTTTAACGCACCACCGGCTTTGAACCACTCGATTTGTTGTTCGTTGTACGTGTGATTTACCTGAATGGTTTCGCTTGAGCCATCCTGATGATTTAACACCAGCTCCAGTTGTTTGCCGGGTGCAAAGGTGTTTAATCCGATGATGTCAATCGCATCGTCTTCCAGTATTTTGTTGTAGTCTTCTTTGTTGGCAAAAGTTAAAGCCAGCATACCTTGTTTCTTCAGGTTGGTTTCGTGAATACGGGCAAATGATTTTACCAGTACCGCACGAACGCCCAAATGACGTGGCTCCATAGCTGCGTGCTCACGTGATGAACCTTCACCGTAGTTCTCATCTCCTACCACCAATGAACCTATACCTTGTGCTTTGTACTGACGCTGCACCACCGGCACACCTTCGTATGCTCCGGTCAATTGGTTCTTTACACTATCAGTTTTTTCATTGAAGGCGTTTACTGCACCTATCAATAAGTTGTTTGAAATATTATCTAAGTGACCGCGGTACTTGAGCCATTTACCAGCCATCGAAATATGGTCGGTAGTACATTTTCCTTTGGCTTTAATGAGCAGTTTCAATCCTTTAAGGTCGGTACCTTCCCAGGCTGCAAAAGGATCTAACAACTGCAAACGATCTGAGGTTGGTGAAACAGCTACCTGCACCTGACTTCCGTCAGCAGCGGGAGCTATGAAACCTGCATCTTCTACGGCAAAACCTTGGGTAGGTAACTCATCACCGTGCGGTCCGTCTAATTTTACCTGCTCACCTT
>JAGPCK010000070.1 GCA_018058135.1 Bacteroidia bacterium
TTTTCGAATCCCGTTTTTGTACTGTGACTGAGAAAGATAGTTAAGGGCTTTAAGAGACATGTCTTTGTTCAGAAAAGTACAGTTATAAAGCACCCTAAAGATTGAAGCATAATTTTTAACCTTAATGAAATTGGTGTTGGCCTTCCCATTTTTAGGGACAGATTGGCTGAGGAATTTTTCAACAGCATCTAGTTTATCATCGCCAATATATTTGAGCAGAATAAGTGCCGCCTCATTATCAGAATAAACAATCATTTGTCAGATCAGCTCATCCAATGAATAAAAACTGCCATCCTTTTTTTCAAATCCCTCATCACCTTTATCTAAACCAACAAAGTCTTTTGCGAAATATTGATATGTAGCAGATAGTATTGCAGGATTGCTTTCTGCTTCTTTTAATATGGCCAGCATAAGGGGAAGCTTGAACAAACTTGCAGGAGCAAATTCTTCTTTTTCGTTTATACCTATCCAAATTCCATTATCAAGATCTCTGAAGTAGTAGGATATCAGTATCTCCGGATTTTTTTGTTTGGCTTTTGTGATGTAATCTTCAATAAGGCTGGAAAATGGTTCCAATTCCCGTATGCCTTCGTTTTGATAGGAGCTGTTTAAACTCTTGTTTATTAAGGAAAACGCATTGTTTTCTTCAGCCGAAACAGTTGTGGTTTGTACAACTGCCTCTTTCTTTTGCGTTGGTTTGTTCTTGAAAATACCTGATACTGCAAATCCTCCGGTGGCGCAGGTAATAGCCACTAGAACGTAGCTGTAGTACTTCTTTATTTGGGGCATAGGCTGGTTAGATTGTAGAGGTAGATAGGTTGTGCCGTGAAATAGTTGCACGCAGAAACAATTATTCGAATGAGGAATTTATGTGGCTGTAAATCAGATGTATAATTTTTGGCTTAGGCTAAATGGGCATAAAAAAAGCCGCATAAAGCGGCTTTGGGAGTAGCGAGGACGGGAGTCGAACCCGTGACCTCAGGGTTATGAATCCTGCGCTCTAACCATCTGAGCTACCTCGCCATTAAAGGGGTGCAAATATATAAATTTTTATTACGCAGTAAAACGGAATGTAAATTACTTTCGGAAACCGTAGTAATTCATCATTTTATAAAAAATTTCGGTGTTCTGGTAAATGCCTGAGAACTCTTCTGCACCCGGTCCGAATGCAAAAACAGGTACCATTATCCCCGTGTGGCTTTTGGTAGTAAAGCCTGCTTCTACATGTTTCTTGCGGTAAGAAGTGCCTGAGTTCAGAGACAAACCGCCTGTTTCATGATCTGCTGTAACTATCACCAACGTATTCCCGTCTTTGGCTGCAAAATCCAGTACAGCAGCCATTGTTCTGTCAAAGTCCAACATCTCGGCCATAATATAATCAATGTCGTTATTGTGCCCGCCCCAATCAATCTGAGAGCCTTCTATCATCAGAAAAAAACCGTTTTTATTAGGCTGAAGTAATTTTATGGCATGCATAGATGCATCTTTTAAAAAGCTGGTATCGCGCCCTTTGTTTACCGGTAGCGGATCTTTTTCTGCCATAAAACCGGCCAGCTTTCCGCTTTGCACAGCGTAAATTGATTTTAAATCGGTGGCCACTTGGTAACCGTTTTTACGTAAGTCGTTCAGCAGGTTTTTGCCATCTGTTCTTTTATCAAAAAAGTTCTGCCCGCCACCAATAAATACATCAATGTCGGTTTTCAGAAAATCGAGTGCAATGGCTTCATCCATGCTGCGTGATGGTTGGTGGGCAATAAATGAAGCCGGAGTTGCGTGTGTTACAGGGCAGGTAACTACCATGCCGGTGGCATATTGATTTTCTTCTGCATATTCCAGAATAGTTTTAGCCGGCAGTGAATCCGCATCAACGCCTACGGCTTTGTTGTAAGTTTTTTTACCGGTTGAAAGGGCTGTGGCACCTGCCGCACTATCGGTAATATAATCATCAGCCGAGTTGGTTCTGCTAAAACCAATGTGCTTAAACCGTTCAAAGTTGAGGTAACCTCCGTTGGCCACAAAGCCGGCACAAATCTGAGCCAAGCCCATACCGTCACCAATCATCAATATCACGTTGCGGGGTTTAGCCGGTGTTTTGGTGCGAGTCGGTGGGGCTACATTGGCTGAACTGCAAACGATACCTGTGAGCAGCAGCAACGAAAAGTAAACGGATTTTTTCATGTGGAGGAGAGTTGGTAATACTTGCCGGGCAAAGAACGTATAATCCCTTTGAATTCCATATCAAGCAAGGTGAGTGCCACAGTGCCACTGTCTGATTCCAATCTCATGCTTATTTCATCAATGCCCAGTTTGGGTTGCCCGTTAAAAAGATTCACTATGGATTGTTCTTCTAAAGTAAGATTAAGGAGCATACTGGTTTTAGCGGTGCGTTTATTGTTGGCAGGTTGCCAGCCCATCATTTCCAATAGGTCGGCACCTGATTGAATAAGTGCAGCTTTGTTTTTCCTTATGAGCTGATTACACCCTTCCGACATGGTATCGTTGGCGCGGCCCGGAACAGCAAATACATCACGGTTGTAATCATTGGCCAACTCAGCAGTTATTATGGCACCACCTTTAAAAGCGGTCTCTATCACAACGGTAGCATCACACATGCCGGCTACAATGCGGTTTCTTTTCGGAAAATTTTCTTTGTCGGCATTTTGGGTGCTGCGAAATTCAGTGAGCAGACCACCGCCATTTTCTATCATCTTCTTGGCCGTACTTTTATGTGCCGAAGGATAAAGCGTATGCAGTCCGTGAGCCATTACACCTACTGTGGCCAGGTTGTTTTGCAGCGCAGCTTTGTGTGCAATAATGTCAATGCCATAGGCCATGCCGCTTACAATTAAACAACCGCTGTTTTGAAGTTCATTCAATAGTTGTTCGGTAAATGCTCTTCCGTAATCGGTGTTTTTTCGGGTGCCCACTATGGCGAGTATTCTTGCCGTATTCAAATTTGTTTCTCCCAAGTGGTACAACACTACAGGACCATCTTCGCAGTTTTTTAATCGCTCAGGATAGTCAGTGTGCACATAAGGCAGAATTTTTATTTTGTGTTTTTGCGCAAATACAATTTCCTGTTCTGCCTCACTGAAATCATGGAACGCGGCAATGGATTCAGCTGTTTTTTCCCCGATACCGGGAATGCGCATCAACTTGGTTTTTTTCTGACGAAATACTTCTTCTGCACTTCCGCAGTAGCTCACCAGGTGCTTAGCCATTACCGGGCCAACTCCCGGAATCATAGTAAGCGCTATCCAAAAAACTTCGTCTTGCAGTTTCACACCGCAAAATGTTACATAGTAATTTGAAAAACAAGTGTTGTGGGTTATTTACGGCAGCAATCTTTAACCACCTTATGATCAGATGATATTTTCGGACTCAGGTAGGGGATACCCAACCCCATACCCCGGATGATAAAAAGACAGCCGATGAGTACAGCAACTACGGGTACAAATTTATTGATGTGACTTCTTACACCCGCAGATAAAAACTGACCTGCGATGGAAACAGTAAACATAAGCGGGGTTGTGCCTGCACCAAACAGAGCCATAAATAAAGCACCCTGCCAGGCATCTTGAGTAGCCACACTGCCCAACAAACCAATGTAAACAAAACCGCAGGGCAGCAGCCCGTTGAGCAGGCCGATGAGAAAAAGAGAGGAGTAAGTGCGTTGGTTAAACAGCTGCTTAAGTTTTTCGCCACTCAACCATTTAAAAGGATTGCTCACAAATTTTTCTATCCACCTGCTGCTAAAAACAGCCAACAGAATAATCAGTATTCCTGCAACTATGCTGATACTTTGCTGCAACCCGGCTAATTGTAAACCTTTGCCAAAACTCCCCAATAAAAAACCTAATAACGCATAGGTAACAATACGCCCCAGGTTGTATAAAATACGGCTGATGAATTTTTGTGTTATACTGCTACCTGTTACAGGAAGTGCTAATGCGATAGGGCCACACATACCCACACAATGAAAACTTCCGAGCAATCCGGTTAAGAAAGCAGTATAAAAAATCATTGCACGGTTATCGCTTTTTCAAACGTAACTATGGAGTTGTTAGCTGCCCATTCAAGTTTTACCTGCCACAAACCTTTGGCCATAGCAGCGGTTGATAATATTGCTTTACCATCGGCATCAGTGGTTACCTCCATGTTTTGATCAAGTTTGGAATCTGACGGGCGATACAGTTGTACTTTAACTGCGGTGGAAGGAGAGGGAATTTTAAACTGGATCTCAGCGGTAGCAGTCGCATATGTAAAGTCAATGTCTTTGCCTTCTGTGGCGTTGAATTTGTTCAACTCTTCCTGAAAACGAATGCCTTTCTCGTAATAGTTTTCATCAACCAGTTCGTTTTTTTTCTGCGTCATGTAAAACACCATGCCCATTACAAAAAGCATAAAACAAACTCCGAAGAAAACAAGCTTATGACCCCAGTTAAATTTCATGTGGTGTATTTTTATTGTGAAACAGGTCCTACAAAGTTAGTCTTAATATCATCCATAAGTTTACCGTTACTGAATACCTGAATATGTACCTCATTGTTGTTTTTTACAATATCTTTTTCAGGTATTTCAATAAAGAAAGAACCGCTGATGATGTCGTCTTCTTTAAGTGTAGAGTTGAGTGACGAATTGTTCACCATGCGGATGGCTGCGTTAGACGGCTCCACTACTTTGAGTTCAATTTGCTGGTCGCGAAAAGTTTTGTTCACCACTTCAAAGTTGTACATGTTACTGACTTTTTCACCGGGTTGTGCCTGATAGGTTAGGCCGGGTGTACGTAATACCGTTGCTTCCACATCACTTCGGGTAGCCAGCAGGTAAGTAAGGGCCGACATGAGTATCACTAAAATAACAGTATATGCAGAACTGCGGAACGAAAAACGTTTAGTAATGCCGCTGGATATCTGTGCCTGTGAAGCATAACGAATAAGTCCTTTGGGCTTATGAATTTTCGTCATCACATCGTTGCACTCATCAATACAGGCCGTGCAGTTGATGCACTCCAGTTGTGTTCCGTTTCTGATGTCAATTCCGGTGGGGCATACCTGCACGCAACGGTGACAATCTACGCAGTCACCCTTAAGTTCAGCAGAGTTCTTTTTGATGAATCCTCTGGGTTCCCCACGCACATCATCATAAGCCACTACAATGGAGTTTTTGTCGAGCATCAATCCCTGCAGCCGTCCGTACGGGCATATAACAATACATACAATCTCTCTGAACTTGGCAAACACAATGTAAAATACAAATGTGAAAATGGTGAGTGATATAAACTGACCGAGATGGGCAGATGGTCCATCATACGCCAGCTTTTTTAATTCATCAATACCTATAAGGTAGGCCAGAAAAGTATTCGCAATCAGAAACGAGAGGATAAAGAAGAGAATGTGCTTGAGTGTCTTTTTAAATATTTTTTCATTGTCCCAGGGTTGTGCATCAAGTTTTTGCTGTTGTTTAAAATCGCCCTCAATTAAGTATTCAATTTTGCGGAACAGCATCTCCATGAAAATGGTTTGCGGACAAGCCCAGCCGCACCATAATCGGCCAAACAGAACAGTAAATACAATAATGAACACCACAAAGGTGAGCATGAGTAACGCAAACAAAGGTAAATCCTGTGGCCAGAAAGGGATGCCGAAAATGATGAACTTTCGTTCAATAATATTCAGCAATAAGATGGGATGTCCGTTTATTTTAATGAAGGGGCCGGAGAAGAGCAGAGCCATCAACGCTATGCTGAACCAGGTACGGCCATTGTATAAAGGCCCGGATGGTTTTTTAGGATAAATCCATTTGCGGTCGCCTGTTTTTTTGTCAACTACACCTATGCTGTCACGAAAAAACTCTTCAGCAGATTGATTTGTGTTATTTGTATCCATGTTGTATCGTGCAGGCAGATGAAAAAAGCCCTCTTCGGTATGAAGAGGGCTACAAAGGTAGTTATTTCACAAGTGAGTCGGTAGCTACAGAGTCAGCTACTACAGCATCAGCCGCAGTAGACATCTTTTCACCCTGAGGTTCTTTACCTCCGGCCGGGTTAGTTCCTTGTAGTGACATAATGTAGCTGGCCACATTTTGCATTTCAATGGGGTTAAGTGTGCTTTGCCAGGCAATCATACCTTTGGCAGGTACACCGTATTTAATGGTTTTAAAAACATCGTTGATGGTTCCGCCATGCAGCCAATACTCATCAGTCAGATTAGGGCCCACTGTTCCCTCACCTTTTTGACCATGACAGGCGGCACATTTTGATGTAAATAGTTCTGCTCCTGCGGTAAGTAATTTCTGATCGGTTACTGCCTTTACATTGTTTTCATCCACCAGATTTCCGGCTTTTTTAAGGAAGTCGTTTTTTTGCTTTTCGGCTACGGCCACCTGGTTTTCATATTCTTTACCCTGTAATGGTGCAATATCAAAAACGTGGTAAACAAAGAGGTAGATAATGGCGAATACTACAGTTCCGTAAAAGAGCACATTGAACCATGGCGGAATGGGGTTATTCAGTTCTTTGATTCCGTCATACTCATGCTCAAGTTCCACTTCTTTTTCCGCGGCAAGCGGTTTAAGTGAAAGTAGTTTTTCCCAAAATCCGCGATCGTCTTCGTATTGCGGGTAATTTCCGCCTGTGGCTTCAATGTGTAATACACTTACTACCTTCTGCAACGTAAACGTTACAATCAGCAGCACTGCACTCAAAACAATGATAATACCCAGCAGTACGCTGTAAAAAGTAGTATCTGTCTCAACTGGTGCCACGGTATCCTGTGCAAAAGTGTTGGAATAGGCAGCAAGAAAGGCTATTGCGATATAAATTTTTTTCATGACCTGTTGCTTAATTGTTGTCAAAGGGTAAATTTTTCATTCGGTTAATGTAGGTTTTGTCAGCTTTGAAGACCCACCACAGTAAGCCCACAAAGAACAGTATGAATACAACCATGGAGAAGATAAGATAGCCGTCAACCCCGGTTACATTATATAAAAATTGTTTCATGTGTAGTTAAATTTAAACTTAGTTAGAAACAGTGTTTTGTTTTTTAATGTCGGCACCCAAACGTTGCATGTAGGCAATAAGTGCAATCATTTCCTTGTTTTTGTCAAGGGCAATTTTCTCTTTCTTCAATGCCTCTGAGATGGCGGAAGACTGTGCATCTATACTGGCTTGTGCATTGTTGATTTCTTCATCAGTATACGGTACACCTACTGAGCGCAAGGCTTTCATTTTTGGTGCAGTAGAAGCAAAGTCGATGTCTTGTTCAGCCAGCCAAGGGTAAGGAGGCATAATAGAGCCGGGCGACATGGAACGAGGGTCCATCATGTGGTAGTAGTGCCAGCTATCAGGATATTTGGCTCCCAAACGGTGCAGGTCAGGACCGGTACGTTTAGAACCCCATAAGAAAGGATGGTCATATACATATTCTCCGGCTTTGGAATATTCACCCTGATAACGTTCGGTTTCCCAACGGAAAGGGCGAACCCATTGTGTATGGCAGGCATTACATCCTTCACGAATGTAAATGTCGCGTCCTTGCAATTCTAATGGTGAATATGGTTTTACAGAACTGATGGTTGGAATATTTTGTTTAACAGTAAAGGTAGGAATCATTTCTACAGCACCACCAATTACAATCATGATAACAGCAAGAACGGTAAAAGTAACCGGTTTCTTTTCCAATACTGTGTGCCAGAATTCACCGGGAACAAATAACTTAGATTTTTCCAAGGCTGGAGCTTCTGCAGGTTCATTTGCTACAAGTGATCCTTGTTTAATGGTTTTAACAATGTTATAAATTAACACAAAGAAACCAACCAAGTAAAGTGTACCTCCCAAGGAACGTAATATATGTAGAGGTAAAATCTGTATAGTGATCTTTAAGAACTCGGGATATTGAAGAGTACCTTGTTCAGTAAACTCCCTCCACATTAAACCTTGAGTGAAACCCGACCAGTACATAGGAATAGCATAGAACACAATACCTAGTGTAGCCAGCCAGAAGTGAACATTCATTAAACTCTTAGAGTATATAGTAGTATTGTAAATGCGGGGAATAATCCAATAGAGTATAGCGAAGGTTAATAAACCATTCCAGCCTAATGCACCTACGTGTACGTGGGCTACAATCCAATCGGTAAAATGCGCTACAGCATTTACATTTTTCAATGATAACATAGGACCTTCAAAGGTGGCCATACCATACGCTGTAACACCTACAGCAAACATTTTCAGAATAGGCTCATCTCTTACTCTGTCCCAAGCGCCACGAAGTGTAAGTAATCCGTTAATCATACCACCCCATGACGGAGCAATAAGCATGATAGAAAAGGCTACTCCTAATGATTGTGCCCAATCAGGTAAAGAGGAGTAGAGCAAGTGGTGAGGACCAGCCCAGATATACAAGAATATAAGTGACCAGAAGTGAAGTATAGAAAGTTTGTAAGAATAAACAGGACGATTGGCTGCTTTAGGCAGGTAATAATACATCATACCAAGGAAGGGTGTGGTGAGGAAAAACGCTACGGCATTGTGACCGTACCACCACTGTACCAGCGCATCCTGAACGCCCGCATATACGGAATAACTCTTGAACAAACTTACCGGAATAGCCAGTGAGTTCACAATGTGCAACACGGCAACTGTAACAAACGTAGCTATGTAAAACCAAATGGCTACATACATTTGTTTCTCTCTGCGTTTGATAATGGTCATAATCATGTTAAGACCAAAAACCACCCACACTAAAGCAATCAGAATATCAATGGGCCATTCCAGTTCAGCATATTCTTTTGAACTGCTTAAGCCTAAAGGTAACGTGATTGCCGCTGAGAGAATAACTAACTGCCATCCCCAAAAGTGCAACTTACTTAAAAGGTCACTGTACATGCGGGCCTTACACAATCTCTGAAGAGAGTAGTAAACGCCCATAAATATGGCATTACCCACAAACGCAAAAATGATCGCATTGGTGTGTAACGGGCGTATACGTCCGAATGACGTGTACTGTGTGCCTAAATTAGCTGCGGGATGGTAAAGCTGAACCGCGGCCAATAAGCCCACGAGCATACCAACCACACCAAAAATAATGGTCGCAATAGCAAAGTTGCGAACAATCTTGTTGTCATAATTAAATTTCTCGACTTGCATAGTAGCTGTGTTTTTTATATCTGGTATTTAATGATTCAAAACTATAGTTGTGCTTATGACACAAAAATGACATTGGGCAGCAGAAAACCTGATTTTGGTCATACTTTCTGTGTTTTGTTTAGGTTTTTCGGGCCTTGGCTTTAACATGCTCACTATTTTCAGGTGGTGCAGGTTTGTTGTCAAAAAGAATGCGTACAGATGGAGTGTAATCATCATCCAGCTGACCTGATTTAACGGACCATATAAAAGCTCCCAGAAAAAAGAGCGCCAGCGTAAGGCTGCATCCGATAAGTAAATACATTATGCTCATGATAAGTTTCTTTGTTTAGAGAATAAGGTGGTAGCAATAGTGGTGAACCCGATAACGGTTACTGAACTTAAAGGCATCAGTATGGCTGCGATTAACGGAGATAGTGTGCCCTGAACGGCAAAACTCAATCCGATGATGTTGTAGATTAACGAAATCACAAAACTCAAGTGTATCACTTTTACCGTATCCTTTGAAAATCGTATAAAATTAAACATTTTTTCGAATTTGCAAGCATCCATAATCACATCAGAAGAAGGCGAAAAGTGGGCGGTATTTTCAGTAATGGAAACACCCGTGTGCGCAGCTTTTAAAGCACCTGCATCATTCAGTCCGTCACCCAGCATCATCACCTGCTTGTTTTGTGCACGAAGCTGTTCAATATAGTGTAACTTGTTTGACGGAGACTGTCTGAAGTGGAGTTGCACACTGTTGCCGAAAAAATCTGCCAGTTTATGCTTTTCACTTTCGTTGTCGCCTGATAACAGGTGCAGGTCATAGTGTGGTTTTAATGCGGCTATTAACTCGCGCAAACCATTTCTGTAGGCATGTTGTAATTGAAAGAAACCCGGTACGCGTCCGTCTATTTCTATATATACGCGGGTGGCCAGTAAATCAGGGTTTTCAGCACTCATTTTTACGGCATCCTGTCCGGGAAATATAAAGTCGAAAGAACCCAGTTTTATTGTGGTCCCGTTAATTATGCCGCTCAAACCCTTTCCGTTTATTTCTTCGTAAGCTATTACCTGCTCATTGGAGGGTGCATTCAGGTGTTTCTTTATTTTTTTGCTAAGCGGATGCACCGAGTTAGCGGCTAATGCAGCAACAGCTTCCCTGGTTTTTGGTGAAAGAGCATCACCTATATAAGTAATGTGTGCCTCATCGGGCTGGGTAATGGTGCCGGTTTTGTCGAATACAATGGTGTTTGTTTTAGCAATTTGTTCGACTACCTCAGGTGATTTGATGTAAAATTTGTGACGCCCTAAAATGCGCATGGCAGTTCCGAGTGCAAAGGGGCTTGACAAAGCCAAAGCGCAGGGGCAGGCAATAATCAATACTGCCGTTACAGCACCCCAGATTAGTGCAGGGTTAACTATGCTCCAATATATACCGGCACTTGTGGCAATAAGCAAAAGTGCCAGCGTAAAATATTTACTTACTGTTTGCTGAAATGTTTGAATGCGGCTTTGTGCGTCTTTGCTGAAATGCTCACTGTTCCATAACTGTGTAAGGTAACTTTGCGACACATTTTTGGTAATTTCTAGCTCAATGGTGCTGCCTACCTGCCGGCCTCCGGCATATATAATTTCACCGGCTACTTTACTCACCGGGTTAGACTCCCCTGTTACAAAACTGAAATCAATGCTGGCGCTACCTTGTAAAAGAATAGCATCGGCAGGTATAAGTTCGTTGTTGCGTATAATGATGCGGTCACCCACCTTCAGGTTGGTTACAGGAACTGTTGCTTCAATTCCGTTTTTAACAGCAGTTACAGCAACAGGGAAATACGATTTGTAATCGCGCTCAAATGAAAGTGTATCAAATGTTTTTTGCTGAAACCACTTGCCGATAAGTAAAAAGAAAACAAGTCCGGCATGTGTATCAAAGTAACCGATGCCCGTTTCTGAAATAACTTCGAAGGCACTGCGTACAAAAAGCACCAGTATGCCTAGTGCCAGAGGTACATCAATGCTGATGTGTTTTTTGCGTAAACCCTTGAATGCATTGATGAAGTAGTCTCTGGAACTATACAGAAACACAGGTAGTGATAACGCCATGTTCAGGTACCCGAACAGTTTAGAAAAAGATGATTGCGTAAAAGCATCTAACCCGAAATATTCCGGAAAACTGATGAGCATAATGTTGCCAAAACAGAACCCGGCTACCCCCATCTGGTATAGAATTTTTTTGCTGTCCTTGTGTTTTATCTCATCTTCAATATTACTTAGGTTGATGGCGGGTTCATATCCTAATGAGGTGAGTAGTTCAACTACTTCCCGCAAAGAAAGTTGCTCATTGAAATAAGTAATGCTCACTTCTTTTTTTAAGAAATTTACCTTTGATAAGGCAATACCTTTTTTGATTTTATACAAACTCTCGAGTAACCATATACAAGAACTGCAATGCATCACCGGCACAAAGAAGGTAACTTTGGTGATTTCCTTATCACGGTAACTAATCAGTTTTTGTTGAACCTGTTCATCATCCAGGTAGTTAAACTGGTTGTTCAGTATAGGTTTTTTCTGATTTATACCCGGTGTGTTGTCAATACTGTAATAATCGCAAAGGTTATTTT
>JAGPCK010000114.1 GCA_018058135.1 Bacteroidia bacterium
CGCTCCAGCAGCAGTTTATGCAACAGTTGCACCTGTATCAAAAAGCAGCAGACAAACTCCCGGCTTTTGTTGAAAAGTTTTGTTTATTTACCTTGAAATCATACGAACAATGCAGCTCTCAGGCTACTGCAATGTATAAAACCTTCCTGTTTTCAAAGGGAAAGGTTCTGGATTTAACGGGTGGGCTGGGGGTTGATGATTGGGCTTTTGCCAAAGCAGGTAATGAGGTCGTGTCCCTTGAACCAAATGAAGAACTTAACGAAATTGCAACATACAATTTTACCTTGCTCAGGGTAAACCACATCAAAAGAATCTCTGTGAAAGCGGAGGATTATTTAGAAAAGCATAATGAAGTGTTCGGTTGTGTGTATTGTGATGCTGACAGGAGACCCGGAGGTAAGAAAGTATATGACTTATCAGGATCTGTTCCTGATATATTGTCCTTGTTACCCCAAATTTTCTCTTGTACCTCAACCTTACTGATTAAGGCCTCTCCAATGGTAGATATTACCTCTTGTATCAGGCAGCTAAAGTGTGTTGAGCACACCATAGTAGTACAATGGAGAGGAGAGGTAAGGGAGGTGTTATTTCTGGTGAAAAAAGACTTTGCAGGAGATGCCAGTATATCTGCTGTAGAGGTGGATGATAAAGGAAATGTATTGCAGGAAATTTCTTCTGCCAAAGCAAATGCCCCCATCTTAATAGAGAAAGCAGTCAGTCGGTTTTTATATGAGCCGGTCCCCGCTGTTGTTAAAGCGGCATTAGTGAATGAAGTAGCAGCCACTTTCGGTCTGAGCCGGGTGGGAATAAACTCAGCTTATTTAATAGGTAATGAAGAAGGAATTGCTTTTTGGGGCAGGACTTTTCGTATTCAAACGATTATGCCTTACAAGCCCGAGGTACTTAAAAAATACCTGAAAGAAAAAAATATTGTGAAAGCCAACGTGGCCAAACGTGATTTCCCACTGCAGGTGGAAGATATAAGAAAAAAGTTCAAGCTAAAAGATGGCGGTAATGATTACCTTTTTTTTAGTAAAGGAGCCACGGCAGAGCTCCTGTTTTTTCATTGTTTAAAGTGATCCCAACTGATTTTTGAGCGCAATCATTTTTAATGTTGTAGCGGCAGCTTCCATACCTTTATTTCCGTGTTTCCCTCCTGCACGGTCCATGGCCTGTTCCTGATTGTTCGTGGTAAGCACCCCGAAGGAAACAGGTTTGTTAGAGGCTAAATTTACCTGTGTAATGCCATTCGCAACAGCATCACATATAAAATCAAAATGACGTGTTTCCCCCTGAATAACACAGCCCAATGCGATTACACCGTGAATATCATTACTGTCGGTTAATAGCTTTGCTCCAAGACATAATTCAAAAGAGCCGGGAACATAACTGACTACGATATTATTTTCTTTAACTCCAGATTGTTTTAAAAAATCTACGGCACCTTTAAGCAGGGCGCCTGTTACAGCGGTATTCCATTCAGCTACAACCACCCCGATTCGGAGCGTTTCATACAGGGGGAGAACCTCAAAGGGAAACTCTGAAAGATTTTTGTTAGCGCTGGACAAAGCGAAAAGATTAGCTGTTTTCGGCCAATGTTTTTGCTCTGGTAATGTATTTATCCATTTCCTGACCCTCAGTTGACTCTTTGTAGTCTTTCTTAATCAGTTCATAGATTTCAGCGGCTTTGCTGTACTCTTTCATTTCTTCGTACACCAATCCGGCCTTTTTGTAGAAAAGAGGGGCAGAAAATTTATTTTTACTCATTTGAGCTGCTTTGATGAAATGTTTGAGTGCAGCATCGTAGTTGGCTAACTCAACATTGGCATCGCCTATCGCACCTTCAGCCAATGGGGCAATGATATCGTCATTGGAGCTGAAAGACTCCAATTGATCTATGGCATTTTGGTATTCCCCTTTTTTAAGGAAACACATACCGGCATAGTATTTAGCCAGATTACCCGTTTTGGTTGAGCCGTACTCATCAACAATTGTGAGCATACCGCTGAATTGTCCTTCTTTTCCGTTAAGGGCCAAATCAATTGAGTCCTGTTCAAAATATTTTTGAGCCATAAAAATGGCAACCTGTGCTTCTTCTTCCTGAGGTTTTATAATAAATTGCTTGTAACCTGCATATAAACCAGCTAGAGCTAAGATGCCTATAGTAGCCATGTAAATTTGCTTTTTATAGCTTTCAAAAAACTGCTCTGCTTTACTTACCGATGTGTTTAAGGCTTCATCCAGTACGATTTCTGATTTCTTATCTTTATTAGCGTCCATGAGTTATGTTTTGTAGTCGATTAATTATTCAATAATAAAAGGGTAATTGGGTTCAGCATATACATCTTCATAAAGTGCTGAAGGTTCAGGATACGGTGAGTTTTCAGCAAATGTCACGCTGTTGTTCACCACCTCCATAATTCTTTCTTCCAATGCATCAAGTTCCTGTTCGGTAGCAAATTTGTTTTTCAGTATAGTAGCTTTGGTTGTTTCCAAAGGGTCTTTCTGTTTGTATTCTTCTACCTCTTCTTTTGAGCGGTATTTGGCGGGGTCTGACATCGAATGGCCTCTGTAACGGTAGGTACGTATTTCAAGAAAAGTGGGTCCGTCTCCTTTGCGCGCTCTTTCAACAGCTTCACTAATGGCTTCATGCACGGTTTCGCAATTCATGCCGTCAACTTCCCGACTGGGCATGTCGTATGCGAGGCCCATTTTATAAATATCCAGCATGTTGGTGGTACGTTCAACAGAAGTACCCATAGCATATCCGTTGTTTTCGCAAATGAAAATAACAGGCAGTTTCCATAACATGGCCATGTTAAATGTTTCATGCAATGCACCCTGGCGTACAGCTCCGTCACCCATGTAGCATAAGGTTACAGAGTCGTTTCCTTTGTACTTATCAGCGAATGCAATGCCTGCACCCAATGGAATTTGTCCGCCTACAATGCCGTGTCCGCCAAAAAAGTTATGTTCTTTGGAGAACATGTGCATGGAACCGCCTTTGCCTTTGGAGCATCCGGTAGCTTTGCCGTAAAGCTCTGCCATAACGGAGTCGGCCGAGAGTCCGAGTGCCAGCGCATGACCATGGTCGCGATAGGCTGTAATGAATGAATCTGTTTTGCGTGTAGCTGAGACAGACCCGGCCATTACTGCTTCCTGACCGATGTACAGGTGACAGAAACCTTTAATCTTCTGTTGACCGTAAAGTTGTGCGGATTTTTCTTCAAACCTGCGCATGAGCAACATCTGCTCGTACCAGTTCAAATATGTTTCTTTCGAAAATGTTGATTTAGACTTAGCCATTTCTAAAATTGAGTCGCAAAAATAACATTTTTTGACTATTAGCAAAGGCTTCTG
>JAGPCK010000071.1:0-4043 GCA_018058135.1 Bacteroidia bacterium
TCCCAGGGTATCAACTCATATTTACCTGAAATACTGTTCCGGTTCAGGAACTGATTTTTCGTGAAATTATCAAAACTGCACAAAACAAAGTGAACGGCAAAATAGGTAAGGTGGTTGTTGATATGAGCGATATCATCAATGTTCGATTCAAAATCTGCTCTGGTATAGTATAGCAATTTATTAAAATACTCCTTCATGTCTTTATGCCTGTCGGCACCCGCACGCTCTTCCCACACTGCGGGGTATTGCTCGTCCTTTACTAAAGCAAACATACCTGCCCCGTGATTTTCGGCTTTATACATGTCAATATCGTCCCGTCCGTTGTTAGCCAAAAAGTCTTCATCTACATGCTCCACGTGTGTAAAAACTCCCGCGTACCTGTCGTTTATTTTAAGGCTGATGTGGTTAATCTGCGGACAAATTACCCCTTGTGAACGGAAATAAGACAGTACCAAAAAATTCCGCATAAAGGAATAATCTTTAAAGTCAGCGTTCAAATTGATACGTTCTGCTTTAAAAATGTTCTGGTTATCATTGAACCGAACAGCCCAACTCTTCTTGGGATAATTCAGGGATGTGGCTCCTTTAAACTTTACCTGACAGGGATAAGTAATATTTTCATAGTAAAATGTGGCAGGATAATAAATATCGGCCTTTGGAGCACTATACAAAGAATCCAAAAAAGCAGGACTAATTTCTATTCGATAAGTGGGCAAAGTAAGATTTTGCGCCTGAGCTGTACTAAAACTAAATAATAGGATACCAATAAATACCCGAAGGTAGTGCGTCATAAGCAAGGATTGTTTCTACAAATTACCCTTTTTCAACCTGAAATAACAAATACTTGGTCGGAATTACCCCCTTTGCTTAAAAAGTGTATTTTTGGGGCTGTAATTTATGAGCACCACAAACCCCACCACATACAGCATAGTGCTGTTACCTGTAGCAGACGAAAAGGAACTGGCTCCGGCCATAGATTTACTTGCCGGCATAGCCCTAAGAACCAAAGTAAACACAGAACTTGTAGTGTGCATTACCCCCGCTTTGCAAAAAGCCTGGGAAAATGCGGCTAAGAACAAACAACCCGCAGAACTGGCAGGCAAAAACAAGCTCAGGGAAATAGCGTGTGCCACTGAACATGCTGCTCAGGCATTGCAAACTGCTTTACCTCAACTCCACAGCGAATGGGTGTATATATACCACAACAAAGTAGCCGCAGCAGCTTCTCATGCGGTGAATTGGTTTGCACAACAAAAAGAAACCACTGCCGATGTTTACTGGACCGTTCCAACTGAAGCAAAGAGTGAACTTTCAACCGGACAAAAACTGCTTCGTGGACTGTTTAACCTATTCAACGGTTTAAGCAGCGGGGCAGCCATGCACGACTATACCTGCGGTGGTATACTGCTGAAAAAATCTGCGGCTGATGTAATTATTCCACAGCTTACCCATAAAGATGAAAACATCTTTACAGAGTTACTTACCAAATCAAAATTCAACGGGCTTAAAATAGAGAAGGCCGAAATGGCCCTTAAAACTAACCCATTCAAAAACTATGCGTGGGGAAAAATGGTCGGTCAATCATTCCGACAGATTTTTTCTACCCGTTGGGATTGGTACGTGAAACAACCTATGGTTGATTTGAGATCATCTACCCTGAGCATTTGGGATAGTGAACACAGCATTTACCGGTTTTCCTTTTTCATCATTTTTGTTTTGGCATTGATAGGAATGCCTGTATTGAGTTTCGACTTTGGAGTAACGTGGGACGAAAAAGCCCAGATGGGTTATGGTTATGATATGCTCAAATATTTCACTTCTTTTGGTGAAGATAAAAGTGTTTTTGATGAAACCAAACCGCTCTACTCCCATTTAAAATATTATGGCAGCTTCTTTGATTTTTTCACTGCTTTTGTAGAACAATATATTTCACCCTGGGACAAGTTTGAAACCCGACATCTTATTAATTCCCTTTTCGGATTAATGGCTATGGTGTATGCTGCCTTGTGTGCACGTGAAATAGGTAACTGGCGAACAGCCACTTTTGCACTGCTGCTTATCCTCATCACACCTCAGTTCTTCGGCCAATCCATGAACAACCCGAAAGACATTCCATTTGCAGCCGGTTACATTTTTACCATGTACCACATGATCCGTTTTCTGAAACAATTGCCTGACCCTAGAAAAGGAACCATATTGTTTTTGATATGCGGCATTGCGCTTACCAACAGCATGCGTATTGGTGGTTTGATTCTGCTGGTTTACCTGGGAATGTTTATGGGATTAGTGTGGCTATGGCAGATGAAAAAAGTCGGAACAAAACAAGCCTTCAGTTATGTAGGTAAATATGCCAAATACTTTTTTGTAATTGCCGGTTGCAGTTATTTTCTGGGCATATTGTTCTGGCCTTTCGGTATCAGCAAACCCTTTACCAACCCTCTGCTTGCGCTGAAAGAGTTTACCAATTTCACCTTACTTACCTCATACGAAATTTTTGAAGGTGTTCGAACTTACATGGCTCAGGTGCCTTGGTACTATACCATTAAATACATTGGTATTACAGTACCGGTTGTTGCACTTGCAGGTATGGCATTAGGTGTGTTGCTTATTGTTTTTGTACGCAAAAAATACAACCTGTGGTTTGTACTCATGCTGCTATTTGTTGTAGCGTTTCCTGTAGGTTATGCAGCTTATAAAAGCTCTATGTTATACAACGGTTGGAGACACTTTCTGTTTGTGTACCCTCCGCTGGTAGCTATTGCTGCTACAGGATGGGATGCCTTGGCCAACCTGTTTAAAGTAACTGCGGTAAAAATAGCTGTAACCATTGTGGTGTTAGCCGGCCTTGCCGAGCCTTTATCGTTTATGGTACGCAATCATCCGCATGAGTATGTTTATTTTAATCAATTGGTAGGTGGCATTAAAGGTGCTTATGGAAATTACGAAACCGACTACTACGGCAACTGCATTAAAGCAGCTACGGAATGGCTCATCAAAAATGAGCCTGTACTCAACAACAAACAAGTGATTGTGGCCATTAACAATGAGCCGCTCAATGCCAGCTACTACGGACAAAAATTCAGCGACAGTTTAGCATTTGCCTGGACCCGCGAACAGGAGTGGTACAGGTCCAATTGGGATTATGCCATTTACACCAGCCGCACTTTAACCCCTGAACAAATTCGCAGCGGACAGTTTCCGCCAAAAGAAAGCATACATGTAATTGAAGTAGATGGCGTTCCTTTGGCTGCCATACTCAAGAAACAGAATGATTACATTCCCCGTGCTTTCGGTTATTTACAGCGCAACCTGCCTGATTCTGCTATACCCTTGCTGGAGCAGGCCATTGCCTATAATCCCAAAAACGAAGAAGCCTACCGGTTATTGGGCAGTGCTTTAGTCAATACTAGGCAAGATGTAAAAGCCAAGGAGACGTTAAACAAAGCCATTACTTTATTACCTGAAAATTATGAAGCGTATGACCTTATGGGGTTGATTGATTTTAACAACCAGCGCTATAAAGAAGCCATAGAGTTATTCAAAAAAGCTTACGGGTTTAAAGTCAACTTCCCTTCAGCTTATTACCATGCGGCTATTTCTTACATGAATTTGGGACAATACCAGGATGCAGTGAAACATTTTGAATTGTGTGTAGAAGAAAACGGAAATATGGCCGAAGTATATGTGCCAATGGGACAGGCCTACCTGCTGGTGGGTGATTACAAAAAGGCCGTGGATGCTGAAAACAATGCATTGAATCTGAACCCTAACCTGCCGCAAGCCTGGCAAATTATGGGTGATGCCTTTAATCGCATGGGCGATACACAAAACGCACAGCAATGCATGCAAAGAGCCGCACAATTGCAGGGTGGAAATCCGCAATAAATACTATATTCGCCCGAATAACAGAACCTTTTATCCATGTATTTTGACTCCAATTGGGCTGTAATAACGCCTTTGGCCAACGAAGAGAAAGACTTTGACGCTTTTGTTTCAGAATTCACCAAAGTGCTGAATAAACTGGGAAGCGGAAAAGTATATCT
>JAGPCK010000071.1:4143-11617 GCA_018058135.1 Bacteroidia bacterium
CCCGCAGATTTTCAACTGGACGGGTGCAATTATTATTCTGTTGAACAACAGCGTGCCTTACCGTTTGCCTTTGCCAAAGCTTGTCCGGAAAGACATTACTCCCGCAAAAACATCGGCTACCTTATTGCCGCAAAAAACGGTGCTGAACAAATTATCGAAAGCGATGACGATAATTACCCCAGAGAGAATTTTTGGAACAACCGCTCACGCAAGCAACAAGCCTATGATATTTCTAACGAAGGCTGGCTGAACGTATATGCCCACTATTCTAAAGGTTACATCTGGCCACGGGGGTATCCGCTGGAGCAATTGCACAAAGTAGTTATGCCTTTAGAGGGCTTTGATGTTAAAGAACTCGACTGCCCCATACAACAAGGTTTGGCTGATGAGAACCCAGATATAGACGCGGTTTTTCGCTTAACTCAGGCGCTCCCCCACTCCTTTGATTACAAACATAAAATAGGTTTAGGTAACAAAACCTGGTGCCCTTACAACAGTCAGAATACTACGCATTACAAAGAAGCATTTCCGTTATTGTATTTGCCTTCATATTGCAGTTTCCGTATGACGGATATATGGCGCAGTTTTGTAGCACAACGCATTGCCTGGGAGAACAACTGGCACATACTTTTTGAAGAGGCTACGGTGTGGCAGGAAAGAAACGAACACAACCTGCTGCGCGACTTTGAAGATGAAATTCCCGGCTACCTCAACAATGCTAAAATAGCTACCACGCTCGAAAAGCTGGAACTTAAAAAAGGCACTGCACACTTGGGCCATAATCTGATTACCTGCTACAAAGCACTTATTGACATCAACGTGATTGGTGCGCAAGAGATGCCATTGCTCGAAGCCTGGATCAGCGATTTGGGTTAATTTCTGTATTCATTTTCCGATTAGAATTCCACAGCATACGTATGCTGTCTATTTTTTTCTACTTGGCTAAACTATTGTCTGATGGCGTTTATGGCTAAGTACGTTAACCCTGCATCAAGGATTTGTTAATAAACACGGGCATCTTGAAGCGTGGCCTTTTCGCAAGCGTAGTATTTATGCGTAGTTTTGACGTATGCAACTGCATGAAAAGTTCGGAATTTCTACTGAAGACCTGTGTGAACGTACACGTGCACATGAGTTATATTTTGAACTGGGCAATATCTACCGTTTCTTAGAATTGCCTGAGAAAATCATACGCATTGAACAGTTTAACAGCTCAGCATCCCGCTCCTATTACGCCAATGCCTTGGAGCGCTCAGTTGCTGATTTGGAAACCCTTAAGCACCTGCTCACCAAAAAACAGCAAGCCAAAGGATACAACGAAAAAACATTGTTTGTATACCGCGAAGCGGAAGAGTTGTTGCTGAAACGCAGTTCAGAAAAACTGAGCCTTAGTCTTCTGAAAGACCTGCATCAGTTGGTAATAGGAGAGGTAAACAAAAGCACCAATGACTTTGATTTGTTTACTATACAGTACCACAAATTACCTGAAGCGTTAACACCATTGATGGAAGCTGAACTGAACGAATTGTTCGAGTTCATTAACCACAACACTGAATTGGATCCGTTGAGCCTGTCATGGGTACTGCATTTTGAATTGCTGCGTATACAGCCGTTTAACAGCGATGCACCCGTATTGGCACGTCTGTTACACTACTTCTGGCTAAATAAACACGACCTTACACTAGATGGCATGCTCACACTGGAGCAAGAGATATACCACCACCGTCACCGTTACTTTGAATTGCAACAACAACCTTATGATGAACAAGGCATGCTGTTGAATGAGTATATAGAGTTCGGACACACCTTATTCATTCAAAATCTGGATCGCTTAAAAGTGATGCTACGTCACTATTTCCGCAAACAAGTGGAGTATGATGATGCTACCCCGCGTCAGCGTAATATGATGAACTTTGTTTTTGAACGTGGCTACAAGCTTAACCTCTTTCACGAAGGCACGCTGAACAAGCGCCAGGAATTGATTATGTACATCATTCACCACAAAGGCTTTTGCTCTACTAAAGAACTTACAGAAGAGTTTGGCTGCAACCGCAAAACAATTCAAAGGGACTTTACTGATTTACTGAATTACAACATGGTTCGCACCATAGGCAACGGCAGTTCCTTACGTTATGCTGTAAGTATAAAAGAAAATTACAATCAGGAAATGGCTTCTTTTATGCCTGATTTTTTAAGGAAGGCAAATGAGCACCCGAGCATTTCAACAGCGGTTAACGAGAACGAATACCTTACTACAGATATCAGCAATCAAAACAACAATCAGCCACAAAGCACCAATGCGGCCTGACAAGGTTTACCCCTATAACAGAAAAGGCTCCCGAAAGGAGCCTTTTCTGTTATAGGGAAATTTAATTCAGCTTACAGTTCGTCTGAATTATAGAAGTAATCATCGTTGGTGGGGTAATCGGGCCATACCTCCTCGATGCTTTCAAAAGGTTCGCCATCATCTTCCAGTTCCTGAAGGTTTTCAATTACCTCTAAAGGCGCACCTGAACGAATGCCATAATCTATCAATTCGTCTTTGGTTGCAGGCCATGGTGCATCGTCTAAATAAGATGCCAGTTCGAGTGTCCAATACATATGTATAAGTCTATTAAATATTTGTCAATTTACTTTTTCGCGAATATATACGGATTTTACGTTCGATTGCAACATTCTATTAAGAGTGTGCAAAAAGTTTCAACATGCTCGTTTTGTTTAACTTACCGCTACTTGTAAGCAAAAACCTCTCCATAAAAAACAGGTTAGCCGGGGCCCAAAAACGCGGAAGTTGGTGTTTGAGTACCTGTAAAATTTCATCTGCTTCTGCTTTGGTCATGAAAGAAACTTCCATGACCAACACAACTTTCTGCCCCAAACGTTCATCAGGAATTGCTCCGGCAAAAAAACGATACGTTATCCCTTTTTCTTCCAGAATAGTCGCAATTTTTGCTTCAAGCAACTGGGTATGTATTTTTATCCCGCCACTGTTTATGACTTCATCCCACCTGCCGATAATAGTGAAAGTATTTGCCGATTGAAGCATGGCTACATCATTGGTTTGCAACCACTCATTGCCAGTTACAGCCGCTTTAATTTTCAAGCAGCCTCTGTTGTCAACGTCCAGTTCTACACCTGAAAATGCCGTGTAGTAATCTGATGAGTGTTGCGAATTAATACATCTCAATGCCACATGAGAAACCGTCTCCGTCATGCCATAGGTATGCCACAGCTTTACTCCCTTCAGTTGCTTTAACTTTTGCTCCAAAAAACCTGAAACAGGAGCACCACCTATAAGAATATGTGAAAACCTTTCTGCATTTTGTACTGCCAATACATCACTCAACAACTCCTGTAATTGCAATGGCACCACTGATGCTAACCTGTAAGCATGATTTTTATCTAAGGCTGAAAAAACATGTGATGACGGCTCGGTGATATGAACGTTCATATTACACTCCAGTGACCGCACCAAAAGCATTTTACCACCAATATGCTCTGCAGAAATAGCGAGCAAACAAAAACCTATTTCATTCAGATTTAAATGCTGAATGGTGAGCCTGGCACTGTCCAGCATCTGTTTCCTGCTTATTTGAACGGGTTTGGGTTCTCCTGTGGAGCCTGACGTAAACTGTAAAAATGTATCATCACCTTTGAGCCATGATTGCAAAAAAAGCAATGCGTGCTGCTCAAATAAAGGAAGCGTAACCACATAACTGTTATCGAGTTGAAGAACCTGCTCCGTTGTGTACTTTTGCTTTCCGGTAGAGATTATCATTGCGCCTGCAAAACCTCCCAATATTCAACAGCCCTGCGTGTATGCGGAATAACAATAGTGCCACCCACAATATTTGCCACAGCAAAAATTTCAAACATTTGTGCCGTAGTAACACCCTGTTCTTTGCATTTTTCTAAGTGATACTTTACACAATCATCACAACGTAATACCATACTGGCCACTAACCCTAGCATCTCTTTTATTTGTGTACTTAATGCTCCTTCCTGATACGTATTAGTATCCAGATTGAACAATCGTTTTAACACCAGATTATCTGCACCCAGAATTTTCTCATTCATTCTGCTGCGGTAATCATTAAACTCTTCTACCTGATTCATAATTATTGAATTTGTATACAAAGAAATATCTTTGGCAGCACACAGCCCAATAGAACGGAAACTAAAAGTGAGTATAATGTCAGTGCAACCTAATTTAGGATTTAATTTCTTTGCTTATTGTATTTCTCTTTAACTATTAATCTGTGGGATTTTTCTTTCTGTCTTGTTCTTCGCTAAGCCAAAGAAATAGCACCAAGGACAAGCGAACAAGGTTGTAACAAAACCAGTTGTAGAGTTGTTTTAAAAGATTATTTTCCCTTAAATAGGTTGCCCATTCTACCTTTTCGGCTCCTTCTGCAATTTGTGCGCTTACGACTTTTTTTACTTTTTGGGTAAATGCTGCATCTTTTACTACTACGTTGAGTTCTATACTCCCGAAATCACTCAATTTATTGATATTGTATGACCCAATTGTACACCATTTATTATCTATCAGCATCAGTTTGCCATGAAGTACACTTTCTTTCCACTCATAAATTTCAAATTGGTAACGAAACATCCAATCGTATAAAAAACATGTGGCTTGTTTAACAAATCTCACATCAGATATGCCCGACAAAAGTACCCGAATTTTAACTCCTCTTCTGGCTGCAATTCTCATGGCTTTTCTGGTAGCTCTTGATGGCAAAAAATAACTCGCCACAACCCATACCTCTTTTTCTGCTTCGGCAAATGCCCTGCGGTAAAGACGTGAAATCTCTTTTTTGTTCCTGAACCAATCATTTTGTGCCAGTGCCACCGATACTCCGTCTTCATGATGAACGGGGGCATTGAGCAGGAGTTTACCAGCTACATTTTGTTTTCTCTTCCAGATAAAGTTACAGATGGAAAACACCTGCTTACTTACCTGACCGTTGATGAGCAAAGCATAATCTAACCAAGGCTTTTCCTGATCTGTCCCTTTGTATTTATCTGCTATATTTATTCCACCTATTAAGCAATCACCCGTCTCATTTAATACTATTTTATGGTGTAACCTGCGTCCGATTTTCATTCCTCTTAGCGGAGAGAACATTCTGATTGCAATACCTGCTTGTTGAATATCCGCAATCACCTCATCAGGTAAGCGTGTACCATAACCATCAGCCACCACCATAACCATAACGCCACGTTTTGTTGCTGCTTTTAATGCGTCAATTACCTCAGCTCCTGTTTTGTCATAATCCAAAATGTATGTTTGCAAATGAATAAACACCCTGGCTTCGCCTATGAGGCGCAACAATTCATCAAAAAACGGTTGTCCGCTTAAGAGAAGTTTTACCTGATGTCCATTATAAAAATGCATAGCCAAAGTTAACTAAAGCAAAGCGACTAAAATAAAAAATCCCGACCTGTTTATGATCGGGATTAATATTAATAAAGAATCTAATTCTTATAAATGAATGCACTCTCCATAAGCCTGTGCTGCAGCTTCCATAATGGCTTCACTCATGGTTGGATGCGGATGAACAGATTTAATAATCTCATGCCCCGTTGTTTCCAGGTTACGGGCTACAACTGCTTCAGCAATCATTTCTGTAACGTTTGCCCCTACCATGTGGCAACCTAACCACTCGCCATATTTTGCATCAAAGATTACTTTAACAAAACCTTCTTTTGCACCGGCTGCGCTGGCTTTGCCACTGGCTGAAAACGGAAACTTACCCACTTTAATTTCGTAACCCGCTTCTTTAGCTGCCTTTTCAGTATACCCAACTGAGGCTACTTCAGGCAGGCAATACGTGCAACCGGGTATGTTGCCGTAGTTAAGCGGTTCAGGATGGTGACCAGCAATTTTTTCTACACAAATAATGCCTTCAGCACTGGCAACGTGAGCCAGAGCAGGACCTTTCACAATATCGCCTATGGCATAAATACCTTTAACATTGGTTTGGTAAAAATCATCTACCAATACTTTGTCCTTATCGGTTTTTACTCCAACCTGTTCTAATCCCAGATTTTCAATATTGGTTTTAATTCCCACTGCTGAAAGCACCACATCACACTCAATCTCTTTCATTCCTTCAGGGGTTTTCACCTTTACTTTGCAACCTGCCCCTGTTGTATCAACCCCTTCAACTGCTGAAGAAGTCATAATCTCTATCCCTTTTTTCTTGAATGACTTGGTCACTTCTTTTGAAACGTCCTCATCTTCAACGGGTAAAATATTGGGCATAAACTCTACAATAGTAACTTTAGTGCCCATGCTGTTGTAAAAATACGCAAACTCGCAGCCGATAGCTCCTGAGCCCATTACCACCATAGTTTTAGGTTGCTGTGGTAACACCATAGCTTCCCGGTATCCAATAATTTTTTTACCGTCAATTTTTATGTTTGGCAATTCACGACTACGGGCTCCGGTAGCCAAAATGATGTTTTTAGCTTCAACAATCTTTTTAGTTCCCTCATCTTCAGTTACTTCTACCTTACCGGCAGCAATTACTTTACCTGTTCCCTGGATAACTTCGATTTTATTTTTCTTCATCAGAAAAGCAATGCCTTTGCTCATTCCTTCAGCCACACCGCGACTGCGTTTTACCACAGCAGCAAAATCATGTGTTGAGCCGCTTACGTTTATTCCGTAATCAGCCGCATGATGAATGTATTCAAAAACCTGAGCTGATTTTAACAAAGCCTTGGTAGGAATACATCCCCAGTTTAAACAAACGCCACCCAGTTCAGCTTTTTCGACAATTGCTGTTTTAAGTCCCAGTTGTGAAGCTCTAATAGCTGCCACATATCCACCGGGGCCGCTACCAATTACAATAAGATCAAAATTCATATTTTAAATTGATTTGAAGGCTGCAAACATACAAAAGCCTCACGGTTAACCCAACAATTTATGCAGTGCAACTGTTAAACAGGCAATTGTATCTCCTTAAGAGAAACACAGGCTGAAAATTTTAAAAAGTTTACTTTATATTGCCCACTTAATAATAATTTACCTTCTGATGAAGAAATCCCACGTTTTAATTATCACGCTGATTACCTGTCAATACTTTGTGGCTGTTGCGCAAGAAGTGCGTAGTCACCTGGTTTACCTCAAAAATGCTACAGTCAGTTTGCCGGCTCAACTTCAGCTTTCATCTGACGATGTAATTAAAAGCACATTTGAAGGAAACCTATATGTGCTGATGCAATTCAATGAAATTCCAACAACAGAGAAAGTACTTGCACTTCAAAAAGCAGGTGTTGTTTTAGGAGACTATCTCCCCCACTACACTTACATTGCTCAACTGACAACCGACTATTCGCCTAGTACACTCAAAGCAGCAGGTGTAACCAGCATAAGCTCTATAGACCCCATTTGGAAAGTGGACAGCCGGATTGCACCATACTGGAACGGAGCCATTAATGAAGGCACAACCCGTTTAACTGT
>JAGPCK010000115.1 GCA_018058135.1 Bacteroidia bacterium
GGTTGAAGCAGGTTATAACTTTGTAGGTGTAATTACTGCGCCCGATAAACCTGCAGGAAGGGGAATGCAGCTTCAACATTCGGCAGTAAAAAAATATGCCCTCTCACAGGGACTTCACCTGCTGCAACCGGCTAACCTCAAGAACCCTGAGTTTGTGGAAGAATTACGGGCCTTAAAAGCCGATTTACAAGTGGTGATTGCTTTCAGAATGTTGCCGGAGGTAGTTTGGAACATGCCGCCTTTGGGTACGTTTAACCTGCACGCTTCTTTGTTGCCTCAATACCGCGGTGCGGCTCCCATCAATTGGGCCATCATTAACGGAGAGCAGGAAACCGGAGTCACTACGTTTTTTCTAAAACATGAAATTGATACGGGTAAACTACTTCTGCAAGAAAAAGTAGCACTTGATGATACCATTACTGCGGGAGAACTGCACGATGAACTCATGCACAAAGGTGCACAACTGGTGTTGCGCTCTTTGCAGCTGATTGAAAACGGAACTTACACCACCAATGAGCAGGAACTACTGCCAGGAGTTAAACATGCCCCCAAAATATTTACTGAACATTGCCTCATTAACTGGAATAATACAGCTGAACAAGTGCATAATCTGATACGCGGATTAAGTCCTTACCCGGCTGCACTTACTCACTTAGGAGGTAAGGTGCTTAAAGTTTACCGCAGCTCAAAAGAGATAAAAGCAGTGACTGCGTCACCCGGTACCATGGAAAGTGATGGTAAAACATTCATCAAAGTGGCAGTTCAGGATGGATTTGTATATTTGCATGAACTGCAACTGGAAGGAAAGAAACGCATGAAGGTTGATGAGTTTTTGCGCGGCTTCCCCATACAGAATTTTACAACATTAACTACAAACAAATAACCTCAATACCCATGAGAAAAATTACATTACTACTTTTAACTTTTATTGCCTCAGTGTCTTTTACCTTGGCACAAACAGCCGATAAAACAGCCATTGTGAAATTAAAAGGTAAGGCTACACAAAAGGTGTTACCCGATATTGCCGTGGTTTATTTTTCTGTAAATGCACGCGACAAGGCCGAGAACGAAACGCTCAACAAACTGAATACACAAACCCAGTCCATCATTACCCGCATGTTGGGATTAGGTTTTAGCAAAGATGAAATAAAACTGACCAGCTATCAGATTAATGAGGATTATGTATACGGTGAAAAACCTAAAAAGGTAGGTTATGTTGCCAGTAACACCTTAGTGCTTCGTTTTAAATTTGACAAAGAAAAACTGGCCAACCTGTTCTCTAAAATTATGCAGGAGCGCACAGAAAATGTGAACATCAACTTTGGTACAGAGATTTCTAAAGAGCTGCAGAAAAAGGTATCAGACCAACTCATTAAAGAAGCTATTAAAGATGCAGGGGATAAAGTAAAAATGATTGCTACCATGGCTGATTTACGTATCACCGGTATTAAAGAAATCCGTTACAATGTGGCAGATCATTTCCAACCCATACCCATGATGCGTGAAGCAAAGGTGATGTCAGCCATGGCTGATTCAGGTGCACCTCCGGTATTTGCCAATTTAGATGTGGAAGAAGTAGAACTGTATGAAGAAGTAGAGGTGGCTTACAGTATGGAGAATATTCGGTAGTTACCGCTCAAATCCATAATCGCGCTCTACTTTACACACGCGCACTTTAAATGTTTTGTACCAGTTGTTGCGTCCTTTTTCGCGGGCTGTGGTATGCTCCAGGTGCTGTTTCCAGTTTAGTATAGCTTCTTCATTTTCCCAGTAGGATACGGTAATGCCTAAGCCATCACGCACACTTTCATGGCCCAGATATCCCGGTTGTTGTTGCACCAGCTTTTCCATGTGCTCGCCCATGGCAGCATAACCTTCGTCATTATCTTCTTTTAGCGAAGTGAAAATAACAGCATAGTAGGGTGGGGCAGGTGTATCGGCAATTTTCATTGAAGTTGGGTATACGAAACGGTTATCGTTTCAGGTTCTTTTCGTAGAGTTCAATCCATTGTTGAGGCGACATTTTACTCACCAGTTCGCCCAGCAAGTCAAACGGAATCTGATCAGGTTTTTTAAAGCGGATACAACTTTTGCCCATGTCGAGTTTAGTTTTACTGTGCTTCTGGTATTCAGTTGTGAACCACTTTAATAATTGTTCATCTGCATACAAACCCATGTGGTATACCGAGATGGCATTTTTTTGTGAGGCCATGCTTAAAAACGGTAAAGGCAGCTTGGGGTCGCAATGGTAACCGTTAGGGTATAATTTGTGGGGTACTACATAGCCAATCATGCCGTAGCTGATGGTTTCTTCAAATCCTTTAGGCAGATTTTTCTTAAATAACTTGCGTAATTGATTCAACGCCTGTTGCCTGTCTTCAGGTAATGAAGCGATATAACTATCAGGTGTAAGTGCAGTATTCATTTTGTTTATCTGTGAGGCAAATATATTTCAGGTAAGCCGGATGATTTTCATTTTTCGCTAAGTTTTTATTTACAATTTCCTCTCCTGTTCATCAATGGCTAAATCGTTGATGCTGGCATAGCGCTTTGCCATTAAGCCGTTGGAGTCAAATTCCCAGTTTTCATTTCCGTATGCTCTCCACCATTGTCCATTGGCATCATGGTACTCGTATTCAAAGCGCACAGCAATGCGGTTGCCGGTATGTGCCCAATATTCTTTTTTGAGTTTGTACCCTTGTTCTTTGGCCCATTTTTCAGTGAGGAATTTAATAATCTCTGCTCTGCCGTTTATAAACAGATTGCGGTTGCGCCATTCGCTGTTTTCAGTGTAGGCTTTGGCAACTCTTTCGGGGTCTTTGCTGTTCCAGGCATCTTCTGCCAGTTGAATTTTTTGCTTGGCTGTTTCTTCTGTAAAAGGGGGAACAGGCATTCTTTTTTCGGAACTCATAAGCGCGATTTTAAAAGACTGGAAAGAGTAATCTGAACAAAGTTAATCAATTCATGAGTTATTCAACCGTGGTATTGCCCCGCGGAGAAAACAGAAAATCAATGGGGTTATCCAACTCATACAACCACTGGTATCCGTTGCGGTCCTTGCTGCAAAATGGTTCAATAAGGGCGAGCATTTTTTCGTATCCGTTGTAGGTTAATTCGCAAATAAAGTGAGTGCCGTTAACTGTGGTAATGCCAACATCTTCATCAGCCAGTTGTAAGGTGAGCCGACAATTAACTGCATCAATACAGTCCAGTATTTCCAAATCAAGCGGATGTTTGTTCTCTATCAGGCTGTGTTGAATGGCCATGCTGAATTGTGCAGCCTCAAA
>JAGPCK010000116.1:0-1432 GCA_018058135.1 Bacteroidia bacterium
GGCATCAATTGTACTTCATCAATTACCACCACAGCATCACGGTGTGCAGCAAAAAATAATTCCGGATCTGCCAGTTGATTTCTATCAGCGGCACGCTCCATATCTAAATGAATAACATCTTTTTTGAGCGTATCTGTAAACTGCTTCACCAAAGTAGTTTTACCTACCTGCCTCGGCCCCAACAAGGCAATTACCGGAAACTCTTTACTCAGCACCGTTAACTTTTTAAGAATATTTTGCCTGTTTATCATAGTACAAGTATAATCAACTACCGTGAAAATTAAAAATTGAATTTTAAATTTTCACGGTTAACTAAAACACAATATACTTATTATCTGATGCTTACAATAAAATTTAAAACTAAAGATAATTTCATTATAAAAATAAAGGCTACAAAAATACTTTGCAGCCTTACTCCTATTGATTTAGCGTTTTGCGTTTAATCTATCCTGTCAATCTTCGCACCTAAAGCACGCAGGCGGGTATCAATGTATTGGTAACCCCGGTCAATTTGCTCAATGTTGTTGATGGTACTGGTACCATTGGCGGCTAAGGCCGCTATAAGCATGGCCACACCCGCACGAATATCAGGAGAACTCATGGTTATACCACGCAACTTGGTTTCGCGGTTAGAACCAATCACCACTGCCCGATGGGGATCACATAAAATGATTTTTGCTCCCATGTCAATCAGGTTGTCTACAAAAAACAAACGGCTCTCAAACATCCACTGGTGAATGAGCACACTGCCTTTGGCTTGTGTAGCCGTAACCAGTGCAATAGAAATTAAATCCGGTGTAAAGGCGGGCCATATACCATCACGAATGGTGAGCATAGAGCCATCAATAAGTGTTTGAATTTTATACGAGTCCTGTTTAGGAATGTAAATGTCGTCTCCGCGAAATTCCATTTCAATACCCATCTTGCGAAACACAGAAGGAATAACACCTAAGTCGGGTATTGAACAATCTTTGATGGTAATTTCGGAATTGGTGGTGGCCGCTAAGCCAATAAAACTGCCAATCTCAATCATATCCGGCAACATGCGGTGCTCGCATCCACCAAGGCTTTCCACACCTTCAATAGTAAGCAGGTTGGAACCAATGCCTGATATTTTTCCGCCCATGCGGTTAATCATCTTACACAGTTGCTGCAGGTAAGGTTCACAGGCTGCATTGTAAATTTGTGTAGTGCCCTTTGCCAGTGAAGCCGCCATTAGAATGTTGGCTGTACCCGTTACAGAGGCTTCATCCAACACCATGTAGGTGCCGCGCAAATTTTTTGCATCTATTTTGTAATAGCGTTCATCACGCAAGTGTTCAAACGTAGCACCTAAGGCTTCAAAACCGCGCAGGTGAGTATCTACCGGCCTGCGACCAATTTTATCTCCACCTGGTTCAGGAATATATGCTAAGCCATAACGAGCCAGCAA
>JAGPCK010000116.1:1532-3282 GCA_018058135.1 Bacteroidia bacterium
TCGGGGCGTTTGGCAATTTGTTCAGGTGCCGGAGGAGCATAAGGCGCATCCACGTCCAGTTTAAAATCAGAAATGATGTGAAGATGGTCCCACAACTTGTGCTTCCAGTCTACTGAATCGCGCATTTGCGGGTTTAAAAAGCCCATAATGTTCACTATAAGATTGGCCTTGCGGTTGCGTTCTTCTCTGTCGGTAATGGTTAGCAAGTGTTCTACCATGCTCTGCACATTACGGCCATATTCGGAGATTTGCATGTGTGGCCGTGAAGTATTATATTCCATGTGTTTTAATTAACGTTGCAAAATAAGCATTATTCGGCTATTGCCACAGGGTTTTATTCCAACCCGGCAAAAGCTTAGCTAAGTATTTTTAGTTTGGCAAACTTGAGAATGAGTTGCTTTTGACCCAATCCCATAAAATTAATCGTTGCTTTGCGGTTATCGGCATTGCCTTCCAGTTTAATCACCTCTCCTTTTCCGAAGCGCTGATGCAGTACTTTAGCCCCTTCCGTTAGATTACGGGTATCATCGGGTATAAAATCGTTATCAACGGGCTGTGGAGTAGGTTTAGCAAAGGCCTTGGGCAAGCTGGTAAAATTGCCCGGCAGCTTTTTTACATTTAATCCGGAAAGCGATGTTTTTTTCCCTGAAACCCTATCCTCAAAGCCTGATAAATCGCGCGAGGCTTGTTGATTTCCTGCGGCAAACAAGCGCTCCATTTGTAAAAACTGCGGATCAATTTCAAACAAAAAGCGACTGGGTTCAGCCGGGTTTAAGGTACCGAATTTAAAACGACTGGTGGCATAGGCCAAGGTAAGTTTATCCATGGCACGTGTCATAGCCACATAGAATAACCTGCGTTCTTCCTCTAACTCCTGACGACTGTTAACCGAAAGCTGGGAAGGAAAGAGATTTTCTTCCAACCCAACAATGTACACATATGGAAACTCCAGCCCTTTTGACGCGTGAATGGTCATCAGTTTCACCTTATCATTATCGGTGTCATCTACCTTATCTGAGTCTGTTAAAAGGGCAATATCCTGCATGTAGTTATCCAAGGTACGGGCCAGAAAATTCACCTCTCCTTCCACCGGTTCTTCTACGCTAAACTCTTTGATACCGTTGAGTAATTCCTGCAGGTTTTCATACCGTGCAATCCCTTCTACCGTTTTGTCTTCGTGCAATGACTTAAGCAAGGTAGATGATTTGGCAATGTTCAACGCCACATCAAACGCATTGTTATTTTGCGCCTGCACAGCAAAACTTTGAATCATGGTTCTGAATTCTGTAAGCGGACGTAATGCTGCTTTTAAATCGGCCGCGAAACTTTCTGCATTTTCGAGGATGGTCCACATGGAGGTATTGTGGTGTGCCGCCAATACAATCAACTTATCAATGCTGGTTTTACCAATACCGCGCGCAGGATAGTTAATCACTCGCTTCAGTGCTTCCTCATCTTGCTGGTTTATGGCTAACCTGAAATAGGCCAGTAAATCTTTAATCTCTTTGCGGTGGTAAAAAGATAAACCTCCGTATATGCGATACGGAATGTTCAATTTGCGCAAGGCTTCTTCCAGTGCACGTGATTGGGCATTGGTTCGGTAAAGAATTGCGAAATCAGCATTGGATTTGTGTTCCCGCATTTTTTCTTCAAAAATGGAGGAGGCCACCATACGCCCTTCTTCATTGTCGTTGATGGCTTTGAACACACTTATCTTACTGCCGGGTACATTCTCGGTAAACACTTGTTT
>JAGPCK010000072.1 GCA_018058135.1 Bacteroidia bacterium
CGTTAACTTCGCACCCTTTATTTCAGCCTTTTAGCACACATGTCCAAATACAAAGAATACAAAAAACTCGACTTCCCTGCTTTTGAAGAGGAAGTACTAAAGTTTTGGCAAGAACATAAGATTTTTGAAAAGAGCGTAAGCAACCGCGAGGGCAAAGAGTCGTTCGTATTTTATGAAGGTCCGCCCAGTGCCAATGGTATGCCGGGTATTCACCACGTAATGGCGCGTACGGTAAAAGATATTTTTTGCCGCTACCAAACCCTCAACGGTAAACAGGTAAAACGTAAAGCCGGTTGGGATACCCACGGGCTGCCTATCGAATTGCAGGTAGAAAAAACCTTGGGCATTACCAAAGAAGATATCGGCAAAAAAATATCTGTGGCTGATTACAATGACGCCTGTCGCAAAGACGTACTCAAGTTTAAAGATGTGTGGGACAAGCTCACCGACCGTATGGGTTATTGGGTAGACCTGAGCGACCCTTACATTACGTACGACAACAATTACATTGAATCTCTGTGGTGGTTGCTGAAACAACTTTACGATAAAAAGTTGTTGTATAAAGGCTACACCATTCAACCGTATTCACCGGCAGCCGGTACGGGTTTAAGTTCGCATGAATTAAACCAGCAAGGCACCTACCGCGATGTGAAGGATTCTACTGCGGTGGCCATGTTTAAGGTTGTGGATGCTTCAAAGCTAGGTGTAAGTGAAGATGTATATTTTCTGGCATGGACAACCACACCATGGACGCTTCCTTCCAATACGGCTTTAGCAGTTGGAGAGAAAATCACTTATGTGCTTGTTAAAACATTTAACCCATACACATTTCATCCGTGTACGGTTGTTTTGGCTAAAGATTTATTTAGTAAATATTTTAAAACAGAACACGCTGAATTATCGCTCAGCGAATACAAGGCCGGAGATAAAAATATTCCATTCGAAGTTATCAAAGAGATAAATGGCAAAGACCTCGCAGGCATTCGCTATGAGCAATTACTTCCTTTTGCTAAGGTAGAAAACGGAGATGCATTTAAAGTTATTGTGGGTGATTTTGTGACCACCGAAGATGGAACAGGTATCGTACACATTGCGCCCAGCTTTGGTGCAGATGACTTTCGTGTGGCCAAACAAAACGGTATTGGTGCTTTAACCCTGGTTGATAAAAGAGGTAAATTTTTGCCCGAAGTAAAAGACGGTAAGTTTTTATACGGAGAAGAATTTGTAAAAGAGGCCTACCTCAGTGATGCAGAAAAAGCTGCGGAATTAGAGGTGCAAAAAGAGATGTTGAAAGAGGTGATTAAAGATACCTCGAAACTCACTTACCTCAGCGTAGATGAACGCATCATTTTAAAATTACAGTTAGAAGGTAAACTCTTCAAAAAAGAAAAATACGAACACACGTACCCGCATTGCTGGCGTACCGATAAACCCATTTTGTATTATCCATTGGAGAGTTGGTTCATTAAAACAACCGCAGCCAAGGATCGTCTGGTTGAACTGAATAAAACCATCAACTGGAAACCTGAACACACAGGTACCGGTCGTTTTGGTAATTGGTTAGAAAACCTGGTGGATTGGAACTTGTCACGTTCACGCTACTGGGGAACACCATTGCCCATTTGGAGAACGGAAGACGGGAGTGAAGAAAAATGCATCGGTTCAACAGAAGAATTGCATGCAGAGATAGCGAAAGCAAAAGCTGCAGGTTTTGTTCCCGCTGATTTTGAAATGAAGGATTTGCATAAGCCCTATGTGGACGATGTGATACTCTTTTCATCCAAAGGAGAAAAAATGTTCCGCGAACCCGATTTAATTGATGTGTGGTTCGATAGCGGTGCCATGCCTTATGCGCAGTGGCACTGGCCGTTTGAAAACGAAGAAACATTCCGCAAAAACTTCCCGGCTGATTATATAGCCGAAGGAGTAGACCAAACCCGTGGCTGGTTTTTCACACTTCATGCTATTTCAGTATTGTTGTTTGACAGCATTGCTTACAAAAATGTTATTGCCAATGGTTTGGTGCTGGACAAAAACGGCAACAAAATGAGTAAGCGTTTGGGCAATGTTGTAGATCCGTTTGAGGCCATTTCCAAATACGGTGCCGATGCCAACCGCTGGTACATGATGAGCAACAGCGATCCGTGGGATAACCTTAAATTTGATATAGAAGGCGTGGCCGAAGTGCAACGTAAATTCTTCGGAACACTTTATAATACCTATTCTTTCTTTGCCCTGTATGCCAACATTGACGGATTTGCTTACAAAGAAGCCAACATACCACATAAAGACAGGCCGGAGATTGACCGTTGGGTACTTTCACTACTGAATACACTGGTAGCAGAGGTACGTACCCACATGGATGATTATGATCCCACCCCTGCAGCCCGTGCCATTGCTGATTTTGTAAACGAACATTTGAGTAACTGGTACGTGCGTTTATGCCGCAAACGTTTCTGGAGAGGAGAGTATACTGAAGATAAAATTTCAGCCTATCAGACACTTTATACCTGCCTGGAAACAGTGGCGCAATTAATGAGTCCGCTGGCACCGTTTTATGCTGATCAGTTGTTCCGTGATTTGAATGCAGTAAGCGGTCGTTTTAATGTGGAGTCTGTTCACCTTACTGATTTGCCGGTTGCCGATACCACCATTATAGATAAGGAACTGGAAGAACAGATGGACTATGCCCAAAAGATATCTTCGCTGGTGTTGTCAATCCGTAAGAAAGAAAATATTCGTGTGCGTCAACCGCTGCAAAAAATACTTATTCCGGTAGTGGATGCCCGTATAAAAGAAGAGATAGAACATGTAAAAGACCTCATTCTTTCTGAAGTGAATGTGAAAGAACTGGAGTATATCGAATCTATTGAGAAAAGTGTAAAGGCCAATTTTAAAGTATTGGGCAAAAAGGCGGGTAATAAAATGAAGGCACTTGCTGCGCTGATTACCCAATTCAATCAGGGCCAAATTTCACAGCTTGAAAATTCAGGCAAGTTGGATTTGACAGTAGAAGGAGAAGAATTTGCACTGTCAGTAGAAGATGTTGAAATACTATCTTCTGATATTCCCGGGTACAAAGTGGCCAATGAAGGAAAAGTTACGGTGGCTTTGGATATAAATATCACCCACGAATTAAAATCGGAAGGCATTGCTCGTGAGGTTGTTAACAGATTGCAAAATCTGCGTAAAGACCTTGGTTTTGAGGTTACGGACCGCATTTCGGTAGAGATTAAATCACATGATTTTCTGAATGATGCAATTAATTCCCATAAATCTTATATTTGCACCCAAATTTTAGCAGAGACACTTACAATATCCGATTCTTTATCAGGTGGAGTAAGCATCGAAGTGGAAGACATAACAACTGATGTCAAACTTTTAATTATTTAACCTGACATGAAAAAAGCTACTAAAAAAATCGCTCCTAAAAAGCCGGCAGCTAAAAAAGTTGCAGCAAAAAAGCCCGCAGCTAAAAAAGCAGCACCTAAAAAAGCAGCAAAGCCTGTTGCTAAGAAAGTGGTTAAGAAAGCAGCGCCTAAAAAAGCAACCAAACCCGCTCCAAAGAAAGTGGTGAAAAAGGTGGTTGCTAAAAAGCCCGTTAAAAAAGTAGTAGCAAAGAAGGTGGTTAAAAAAGTTGTGGCAAAAAAAGCTGTTAAGAAGGTAGTGGCGAAAAAACCTGTAAAAAAGGTAGCACCTAAAAAAGTTGTGGCTAAGAAGCCTGCTCCAAAACCTGTAAAAAAGGTTGTAGCCAAGAAAGTGGTAAAGAAAGCAGCCCCTAAACAACCAGTCCAAAAAGTAGTGATTAAAAAAGCAGTTGCTAAACCTGTAGTTAAAAAGGTTGTAGCACCAGCTAAACCAGTTGCTAAAAAGGTAGTTGCTCCAACTAAACCAGCCGCTAAAGCTCCTACTCCGGCAGCGAAGCCAATAGTTAAACCAGTAGCTAAACCAGAAGTTAAAAAAGCAGCACCTGTTGAAAAGCCTGTAGTTAAAATTGAAAAAGAAGAGATAGTGGAGAAGAAAGAAGAGACTACAAATAAAGGGTTTAAGAAACCTGAGCCAGTGGCAAAAATGCAGCAGCCCAATAATGATGATCGCAATCGTTACAGTGACCCTGAGTTAAAAGAATTTAAAGAGTTGATTCAGAAAAAACTTGACTCAGCACGTTCAGAGTATACTACAATTGCTGATTCAATTCAAAGTATTGAAAATACAGGCTATCTTACCTTAGAAGACGGGTCAACTACTGAAGAAAAAGAACGCCTGAGCCAAATGGCTGCTCGTCAGAAAAAGTATATTGAAAACTTAGAGAATGCTTTAATCCGTATTGAAAACAAAACGTACGGTATTTGTAAAGTAACAGGTAAGTTGATTTCTAAAGAAAGATTAAGAGCTGTGCCTCATACTACTCAAAGCATTGAAGCAAAATTACAGCAGTACAAATAATAAAGTTGTCTGATATTTGCAGGCAGTAAAGCGAAGTAATTACTTCGCTTTACTTTTATATAGCCCTATCCATGAGAAAAAAGTTTGTGTTGATTATAGCCTCTGTTCTGCTGCTGTTATTGGCCGATCAGGTACTCAAAATCTGGATTAAGACCAGCTTTATGTTGGGCGAAGAATTGAATGTGGCCGGCAACTGGTTCATTCTTCATTTTACAGAAAACAATGGTATGGCTTTCGGAATAGAGTTGGCTGGGGCATACGGTAAGCTTTTACTTACTACCTTTCGTATTCTGGTAGTAGGTGGTATCTGCTGGTACTTATATAGCCTTATTCGCGACAAAGCTCATAATGGCCTGGTCATTTCTGTATTGCTTGTAGTTGCCGGTGCCTTAGGAAATATTATTGACAGTGTTTTTTACGGAATGTGGTTTGATTATGCCGGAGTATTTCACGGACGCGTAGTTGACATGTTTTATTTCCCCATTATCGAAGGGCATTTCCCGCAATGGTTTCCTGTTTGGGCAGGAGAGGAGTTTATATTTTTCCGTCCTGTGTTTAATCTGGCCGATACTTATATAAGTGCAGGTGTAATCAGTATTTTTGTTTTTCAGAAACGATTCTTTACTCCTAAGCAAGAGGAGTTGAGCACGACTCAAGACTCAGCATCTACTGACCCGCAAGCATAAAAAAACCCCTTTGCAAGACAAAGGGGTTAAAGAGGTCGATAATCAAATGAGATTAATATCCACCCTGATCGTCTGAGTTGCTTGGACGACCACCAGGTTGTGGTTTTGAGATAGACTCGTTAACGTTTAAGTTACGGCCCATCATGTCTTTTCCATGCAGTTCACTGATAGCGCGTCTGGCTTCGTCATCATTCGTCATTTCAACAAAGCCAAATCCTTTAGATCTTTTGGTAGCTCTGTCAATCACAATTTTAACTGATGCGACTACACCATAGGCTTCAAATGCTTGCCTCAGGTCGTTTTCTCTAGCTTTGTAAGCCAGATTTCCTACGTAAATGTTCATAAAAAGAGAAAATTTTGAAATTAAATGTAAAGCAAGATAAATCTTTTTTTTAAATATGCAAGAAGGACAAAAAAAAGAAGGTAGCCACCTAAACCACCTTCTTACAGACTTAGTTTTAAAAACACAAGATGAGATAATTTACCTCAAGAGTGATTTTATACAAATTAAGAAGTGTCAAAGGTGCCCTATAAGACCTGCCTGGGCAATTGTCATTTAGTGAATGTGGTATGTGGTTGAGTGAATTGATGGAATGATTTAGATTGTTTTCCTTAACAATAAATTGCTTTGCTGTAAAATGTGCTGATAATCTAAGTTTTGTGCTTTTTTCGAACTTGCAAAAAAAGTGAGGGGTTATTCCATTTCTTGCTTCAAATCAAAATGTATCAAAAGGTAAAAATGTAAAGTGAGCTATGTTCAATATACATTTATATGAGTTTGGCACAAAACTAAAGGTATTTTTTAGTAGGTTTCAACTTCCATATTTCCCCAAAAATTCATCCTTTTTCCTTGGGCTTACTTCTATCTGTTTGCCGTTACTCATTTCTGCATAGCCGTTTTTTCCCCGTATGAATTTTTTTACTTTGTGCAGATTAATGATATGAGAGTTGTGTACCCGCATGAAGTGCTGTTCACATAACAGCTCCTCGTAAGTTTTAAGTGTGTAGGAAACCATTATTTTTTCCTTGCTTTCCAAGTAAAACACGCTGTAATTATTGTCTGCTTCCACATAAATAATCTCGTCCAACTTTACATACAATATGGCTTGAGCTGTTGGCAAAGCAATGGTGTCCCATATTTTTTTACCCGGATAAATAACATTTTTTAACAGGTTTTGAAGTAATGTATGATCTTTGATAGCATGTTCATTAATCATCCGGTCTTTCTTGAACTTATTTACCGACTCAATTACTTCATCTATGTTAACAGGTTTAAGCAGATAATCTAGTGCTGAGAATTTTATAGCTTTAATGGCAAACTGGTCAAATGCGGTAACAAATACAATGTGAAAATTTATGTTGTCAAATTTTTCGAGTAGAGAAAATCCGTCCCCACCGGGCATTTGCACATCCAAAAAGACTAAATCGGGATTGGTTTGAAGTATAAGGTCATAAGCTTCCGCTATGTTGTGAGCCATCCCAACCACAGTAACATCAGCACAGTAGTTCAGTAGAATTTTGGATAGTACTTCACAACTTTTTACTTCATCATCTACAAGCAAGACTTTAAGCAACATAATTCAGGCTTTTTTGCAATTTAAGTATGCTGAACATGAATTACAACACGTGTTCCTGCAGGTTGCTTTTTTTCATCCATTAAATCAATAATCTGTATGTTTTCTCCTATTCCGAAAAGCAGTTCCAGGCGTTCATGGATGTTTCTGAGTCCTACTGAGCTTCTGTTAGTAGTAATTATATTTCCTTGGGACTTACTCAAATTTCGGCCAATACCGTTGTCCTCAATTGTGCAGGTCAATGCCTTGTCAGCGCGGGTTTCGAATTTAACAGAAAGGAACCTGTCTGCTTTTTTGGGGCTTAAGCCATGCTTTATAGCATTCTCAATAATGGGCTGTAATAACATGGTTGGTACTTGAATGTTGTTAACATCCGTTTCAGGTGTTATGATGAAGTCAACATCCAACTCCTCATTAAGTCTTAGTTTTTCCAGAGAAATGTATAATTTCAAAAAGTCAATTTCCTCGCTCAGCAGGGTATATTCCTTTCTGGAGTTTTCAATAATCATGCGCATGAGTGACGCAAATTTTGAAAGATAGAGATTGGCCATTCTGGGTTGTTGGTCAAGAATAAAATCCTGAATGGAGTTTAAGGAATTAAATATAAAATGTGGGTTTATTTGGGCTCTAAGGGAGTTTAGCTGACTTTCAACAAGTTTTTTATTGGACAGTGTTTCTTTGTTTCTTGCAGTAAAATAAACTACTGTAATCAGAGAGAAAATTAAAGCGAAGGCTGCAATAATAAAAGTTTTAAACCACCAGGTTTGCCAATACAGCGGAATAATTTTGATGTTAATGTAGGAGATATTTTTTGAGTTATTCTCAGCATTAATTCCGGCTACTTCAAATACATAATTGCCGGGCTCTAATTGGTCATATTTTACCGAGCTACTTGAAGTGTATTCCCACTTTTCCTCGTTACTGCTTTTTAAGCGGTACTGGTATTTTCGTTGTTTCCCTATTCCAAAAGATAGATTGGTGTAGTGTATCTGGAATGATTTTCCGAAGGGTATCAAAATGTTCTTTATATCTGTGTAAACAGTATCTTCTAATTCAACTCTGGTAATGTAAGTAGGTGTTTTTGACGCAGGCGGGATAGAAATATTTATAGGACACTCTATAATGCCTTTGCTTGTTGCTACGTAAATGATATTCTTTAGAGTAAGGATATCGAGAATAACATTACTAGGGAGAATATTGTTGTCAAAGTGTAATATTCTTCTGGAGTTCAAAAATGGGGAGGATATTTTTGTTAAACCTTCGTACGAGCTTATCCAGATGTTATTGTTTATATCCATAATTATTTTGTGACAGATGTTTGTATTGAGTCCGTTGGCAGTGGTAAGATGTAGTAGTATTTTTTTTGTTGAGGCATCAACACAAAACACCCCTTTTCCCAAGGTGCAGGCCCAGATTCTGTTTTGTTTATCACAAGTGATATGAGACGTATAGGTATTTATTCTTTTTAAAGATTTAGGAATGCCGTTATCTATATACCACAGTCCCTCTTTGTTGCCAAACCAAGCAGTGGTGTGTTGGTCAACTGTAAAACTTTTGAAGTTCGAAATCCCATCTAATTTCAGTTTAGTTTCTGTTAGTATTTTTTTGTTTTTTTTATCTAAACGGGAAAAGAACACACCTTTTTTTAATACACGTCCAAGTATATAAAAGTAGTCGGAGTCACTATAATACAAAGCTGATGTATTCACTACCTGCAAGTCGGAGAGTATAGCTTTACCTGAAGAGGTATTGTAGCAAAACACCTTGTTGTCAATATTTATCAGGTGCTCGTTATCAGATATCTGAGCTTGATGGAATAAGAAGAGTTGTGAACTGTTCCCTTTTACGATTTCTGATTTTAAGAAAATATGGTTGTTATTTATCTCGTAAATTTGTCCCATCGAATTGAGCAATGCAACTGAGTTTTTACCCGGCATCATGGTTAAAAACTGTGTGCGTTTATTGTATTCAACTTCTCCCTGATATAATTTAACACGTTCATTAATCATCAAGTTCAACCCTTCAAAGTAATTTGTGAACCATATTTTACCTGTGTTGTCACGAATAACTGAAGTGGTTTGCCGGTTTTTGTTGTAGTGATTTATTAGTTTATACTGTCCTTTCCCTTTTTCATATTTTGATAAACCGTTTTTGTGGGATACCCACAGGTAATTTTTGTCTTCGAGATAATCAAAGGGATAAATGTTTTGTTTTACAGGAATCATCAGGTCAAAGGAGTTGTTTTTGTCATGGTATTTTATGATTCCATCGGTTGAACTCAATGCCAAACCGTCCTCCAAAACGCCTATTCTGGGGTAGTCATAGGCTAGCGTTGTAATGGGTAAAATAGTTTGTTTTTTTTGCGCGTCAATTTTTCTGTAACTGTCTCCATTAGTCATTACTAAAGTAGAATCATTCAGACATTCCATTACAAAAATGCAGTGCCCAACGTTGATATATTGCGCTACTTCACCTAGTCTGTTTACTTTGTATATATTCCCTGTACAAGTGCTGATAAAAATATCTCCTATATTATTCTGGCAAATCCAGCGCGCCTGTGTGCTGTCAGATTTATTTAATTTAACGGTGATGAATTTGTTATCTCTGAAGTAGCATACCTTCCCTGAGAAGGTAACGAACCAAAGACGGTTAAATTTATCAAGCACCATATGAAATGCCCCGTAGTCTGGAAAACCATTGTTGAGATTATAAACGTCAAATTCATTGCCATCAAACTTGATTACCCCGTTGTTGGTGCACATCCACATGTACCCTTGACGGTCTTGAAGCACTTGATAAGACAGGGCCGAGGGTATTCCATCTTCCTGAGTGAAGTTTTTTATAAAAGGGTCTTGAGCAAAAAGTGTTAGACGTGTTGTAAGCAACAACAGTAAAAGAGTACGGTATAGAACTTCTGTTTTCAGATAGTATTTACTTAACTGATCATTTCAAATCCGGTGTAATTGTGTAAAGCCTTAGGTATTTTTATTCCATCAGGGGTTTGATGGTTTTCCAAAAGTGACGCAACTATTCGGGGTAATGCCAATGCACTGCCATTAAGTGTGTGTACTAGGTTATTTTTACCATCTTTCCCTTTGAACCGGCATTTTAATCTGTTGGATTGGAATGTTTCAAAGTTAGAAGTGGAGCTTACTTCCAACCAACGCTGTTGAGCTGCAGAATAAACTTCAAAGTCGAAAGTCAATGCTGAGGTGAAGCCCATATCACCACCACATAAATGAAGTACACGATATGGCAATTCTAATTTTCTGAGCAAGCCTTTTACGTGTTCTACCATTTCATTAAGAATGGCGTATGAAGCATCAGGATGAGCTATTTGTACTATCTCTACTTTGTCAAATTGGTGTAAGCGGTTAAGTCCTCTTACATGAGCTCCGTAACTTCCCGCCTCTCTTCTGAAACAAGGAGTGTATCCTACGTTCTTAATGGGTAGTTCTTCTTCTTTCAAAATCACATCCCTGTATAAATTAGTAATCGGAACTTCAGCTGTTGGAATAAGATATAAATCATCAACAGTTGCATGGTACATTTGTCCTTCTTTGTCCGGCAACTGACCGGTTCCGAAACCTGAGTCAGCATTAATTAAAAGCGGAGGCATTATTTCATGGTAACCGGCCTTTAAAGCTTCATCAAGGAAGAAATTAATCAAAGCACGTTGCAATCTGGCGCCTTTGCCTTTGTAAACGGGAAAACCTGCTCCGGTAATTTTATTGCCTAATTCAAAATCAATTAAATCATATTTTGAGGCAAGCTCCCAATGTGGTAGAGCACCTTCTGCCAACACAGGAATTTCACCTTCTTCAAAAACGGTCACGTTGTCTTCAGCAGATTTTCCTGCCGGAACAGATTCATGCGGAGCATTGGGTATAGTAACTAAAACAGATTGTACTTCTTCATCAATTTGATTAAAACGTTCTTCAATTTTTTTCGATTCTTCCTTTATCTGGGTACTGCGTATCTTCAGGTTATCGGCTTCTGCTGCATTACCTGATTTGAATAACTCACCAATTTTTTTGGATAAACTATTGCCTTCTGCCAACAGATTTTCCAACTCAGTTTTCTTTTGTCTACGTTCTTCGTCAAGTATTAGTATCTGCTCAATTTTTTCCTGAGCAGGGAAGTTTCGTTTGTTTAATCTGCGAATTATTTCTTCAGAATTGGATCGGATGGTCTGTAGCTGTAACATGGAATCAGAAAATATAGAACTCAATAAGGTTATTTGATAATGATTAATTTTTTACGGATGATACCAGCATCTGTCTTCACATTTATAAAGTAAACACCTGCAGCGAAAGGTGATAAGGAAATGCTAAGACTTTGTGCAGGAGCATTGCTTTCCCACAACCTGCTGCCAAGTTCATTTACAAGACTTATTTGTTGCACAGGAACAGGTGCTGCAATAAATATATTATTTGTGGCAGGGTTGGGGTATACTTTTATTGCATCAGCAAGATCATTCACCAGTTCAACATCAGTTCGGGTAACGTTAACATTTTGGCAAGTGGTGTAGGAGCAGCCGTTCTTAACAACAGTTAAGCA
>JAGPCK010000117.1 GCA_018058135.1 Bacteroidia bacterium
TTGTCTTTGTGCATGGTTTCACTTACTAAGGTAATACCTGCACCCAATTCACCGGCCAAACCAACACCCGCTATAAACCGGATGATGGCATAGGTATTAATATCGGTAACCATACCGTTGGCAATATTGGCTGCTGAGTACATAAATATAGAGCCGAACAAAACGGAGATTCGTCCTTTTACATCACCTAAAACTCCCCACAGAATGCCGCCTACCAACATACCTAGCATTTGCATGTTGAGTAAATCAACTCCGCGATCCATCAATTCGCTGCCCGTGAAACCCAGTTCTTTTAAACTCGGGTTACGAACTATTCCGAACAGAATAAGATCATAAATATCAACAAAGTAGCCCAGTGCAGCTACTATAACCAGTTTATTGATTCCTTTGGTTTGCATTAGCCAAATATAGGAAAAATGATGAATGCACTCAGAACAATTCCGAAAGACGCTGACAGAGTTGTTCTAAGAACTGTTTATCCACCTCATCAAAATGACTAAGGTGTTCACTATCGGCATCCAAAACGGCTACCACCTGTTCACCTTTTTTAACGGGTACCACTATCTCTGAACGGGAGGCGCTGCTGCAAGCAATGTGTCCTGGAAACTGCTCCACATCAGTTACTACAATAGTTTCTTTTTTTACCCAACTGCTTCCACACACACCTTTACCTGATGCAATGCGCGTACAAGCCACCGGCCCTTGGAACGGACCAAGCACCAATTCATTTTCTTTTACCAGATAAAAACCAATCCACCACCACTGAAACGTTTCTTTTAATGCGGCTGTCACGTTGGCCAGATTGGCTGTTAAGTCAGGCTCTCCTTCAACAAGTGCAAAGATTTGCGGAAGCAAAGAAGTATACCTTTCTTCTTTTGACAAGTGCGCTAGAGAGTGAAGTTCATGCATGAGGTTTAAATTAAAATATCTGCGGAAGTAAGCCTCCGCAGATATTTAGTATATGAGATTAAAGAATAAACGTCTTAGTTTTTATAGGGCAGAAAGCTGTATTTCTTTCCAAAGTACAGTTGTTGCTCCAGAAAATTCTCCGGAATTTCCAACTTTACGCTTTTCACTTTCTCTCCTTCCATTTCAGCTGTGAGTTGTGGTTGTAAGAATCCTTTGTAGGCAGCAACATTCAATTTATTGAAACGGTCTTTTACTTCTTTCAGCAATTCCTGATCTACTTTTACACCATAGTTTTCTACCAAATCAGTTGCTGCTTTATAATCGCCTTCTGATTTTATCCGCTGAATTTCGCTCAATAATGCACCAAATAATTTACGCAATTTGTCGTAGTCATTCACTTTTACATACGTCTTACCATCACGTTTTACGTATTCGATTACATTTTCTGCCTTGCCTTTTTCATAGGCCCATTTAGCCACCAGCTGGCGATTGCGCATGTGTGCTTCTTCCAGATGCTCACCTAAGTTGAGGCGGGTAAGTTGTGTAATCAAACCATTCATTATGTAATTATCGTATTCAGCCTTACCTACTTCTAAAGAAGGCATCACACCCATTTCCACCAGTTTATTATCCAGTACATAATACAAAGCCACTAAATCAGCACGTGCTTCTTCAAGTGTGGAGGCATAGTTTTTAAGAGTCTGGTCAGGGTCACCCACGCCTTTGTTGATTTGTCCTGATGCATGACCGATTACTTCGTGCATATCGGTGTGCAAATCACCCGCCAGTGAGGCAAACTCTTTGGCGCGTTTAATCTGTTCTTCACTTACTGCAAATTCTTTGAGCATAGGGCTGGTTTTTCCTGCCTCATTGTATGCATGAACAATGTTACCCAATGAAACTGATTTTGAACCGTGCTGTTGACGAATCCAGTTGGCATTAGGCAGGTTGATACCTATAGGCGTAGAAGGTGCAGCATCTCCCGCCTCCTGAATTACTGTAATCACCTTAGCCGTAATTCCTTTTACTTCTTTCTTTTTGTGATTGGGTTGTATAGGTGAATTATCTTCAAACCATTGTGCTTCTTTGGCAATAGCGGCAATGCGTTTAGTGGCTTCCATGTCTTTCATGCTTACTACACTTTCGTAAGAGGCACGTTTACCAATGGCATCACCATATACTTCAATAAATCCGTTTACAACATCCAAACGTGAATTAACATCATTCACCCAGGCAATGTTGTACTCATCCCATTTTTTCAAATCACCGGTTTTGTAATACTCCACCAGCAACTGCAACGTTTTTTTCTGTTGGTCGTTTTCAGCTACGTTCACTGCTTTTTCGAGCCAGTAAACAATTTTCTCAATAGCCGGGCTGTACATCCCTCCTACTTTCCATACCTTCTCCGTTAGTTTACCGTTTTCTTTTACCATTTTAGAATTCAATCCCCAAGAAATAGGAGTTGTATCTGTGGCATCTATTTTACCGGCATAATATGCTTCTACTTCCTGTTGTGTAACGCCTTCGTAAAAATTATTGGCAGAAGCAACCACGTTATCAATGCCGGATGCGAGGTCCACTATTTTGTTGTCCACTTTTGCATCGAACAAAATCGGATTTAACATAGCAATTAATTGTTCCACTGATTGGCCCTCATCCAGCGGAAGTTGAGTTGCATCTACACCATTCACCAACTCGGCAAAATATGTCTGATCAAATTCAGGCATAATCTTCAGATTAGAATAATGGTGGTGAATACCGTTACTGAAGAAAACGCGCTTGGCATACGTTTCAAACTTTTTCCAGTTATCCGATTTCCTGTCGGCTTTTGATATTTCGAAAACAGCTTCCAAAACTTTACGTATACGCAGGTTGTGCTTATACTTCTGATCCCAGATAATATCCCGCCCGCACAAAGCGGCTTCGGTTAAATAATAAGCCAGCTCTTTTTGCTGGGCTGAGAGTTCGTTAAAACCCGGTACCTCATAACGCAATACTTCCAAATCAGCAAAACGATCAGCTGATACTTTGAAAGTGGATTCGGTTGTTTGGCCAGACTCATTAGGTGTTGAACTGTTACATGCGGAGAATAATCCCGCAGCTAATATTCCCATAGCCAGTGAATGATTTAATTTAAATGACATAAGCTGTTGAATTGTGTTATCCATACAAATCAACAGCATTACACCCACAAATCAAAAGTTGAGCTTGTTTTGAAGGCAGATTATCGACTAATGCACTATGGAAACCTTTCGAAGTTGCGATTCTCCCTGCGAGTTCAGTA
>JAGPCK010000118.1 GCA_018058135.1 Bacteroidia bacterium
AAAATAACCTTTGCGATTATTACAGTATTGACAACACACCGGGTATAAATCAGAAAAAACCTATACTGAACAACCAGTTTAACTACCTGGATGATGAACAGGTTCAACAAAAACTGATTAGTTACCGAGATAAGGAAATCACCAAAGTTACCTTCTTTGTGCCGGTGATGCATTGCAGTTCTTGTATATGGTTACTCGAGAGTTTGTATAAAATCAAAGAAGGTATTGCCTTATCAAAAGTAAATTTCTTAAAAAAAGAAGTGAGCATAACTTATTTCAATGAGCAACTTTCTTTGCGGGAAGTAGTTGAACTACTCACCTCATTAGGATATGAACCCGCCATCAACCTAAGCAATATTGAAGATGAGATAAAACACAAGGACAGCAAAAAGATACTGTATCAGATGGGGGTAGCCGGATTCTGTTTTGGCAACATCATGCTCATCAGCTTTCCGGAATATTTCGGGTTAGATGCTTTTACGCAATCATCTTTTTCTAAGCTGTTCGGTTACCTGAACATGGCTTTGTCCTTACCTGTATTTGTGTACAGCTCAAGAGACTATTTCATCAATGCATTTAAGGGATTACGCAAAAAACACATCAGCATTGATGTACCACTTGCACTGGGAATACTTGTGCTATTTGTACGTAGCGCTTACGAAGTTATTTCAGAAACCGGCATCGGTTATTTTGATACACATGCGGGGCTTGTTTTCTTTTTACTTATCGGCAAGTGGTTCCAGCAAAAAACATTTGATACACTATCATTTGAACGTGATTACAAATCGTATTTCCCTGTTGCGGTTACCGCTATTAAAAACGGAACTGAAGCAACTGTTCCCGTAACCAACCTGAAAGTAGGTGACCGCATCATGATACGCAACAATGAACTTATACCTGCTGATGCCATTCTTTTACTAGGTAGCGCCAGTATTGATTTCAGTTTTGTAACGGGTGAGTCTAACCCTGTAAGTAAAGTTGTAGGTGAAATTATATATGCCGGAGGCAGACAGGTGGGCAGCACCATTGAATTGGAAATTACCAAAAATGTGTCACAAAGTTACCTAACACAATTATGGAACAGCGAGCATTTCAGTAAAGATGCACAAAGCCGCATCCAAACATTTCAGCAAACTGTAAGTAAATATTTTACGCTGGCGCTTCTATTCATTGCTATTAGTGCAGGTATATACTGGAGTATAGTTAATCCTGCGCTTATCTGGGGAGCTGTAACAGCAGTATTGATTATTGCCTGCCCCTGTGCTCTAGCTCTTTCAAGCCCCTTTGCCCTTGGAACTGCTATGCGTATTTTGGGGCGCCACAAATTTTACATCAAATCACCAGAGGTGGTCGAACAAATTGCTAAAACAAATACTATTGTATTCGACAAAACAGGTACCATCACTCAGCCCGATGAGGCGCACATTACTTATATAGGTGAAGCCCTCTCACCAAAAAGCAAGGAGGCTATAGCAGCCCTAACATCAAACTCAGTTCATCCTCTAAGTAAAAAAATAAAAAAGCACCTGAATACGCCCAGCAGTGGGCAGGTAAAAGCATATGAAGAAATAAACGGAAAGGGGTTATCAGGTATAATTAACAGAACTAGAATAAAACTGGGCTCTTTCGATTTTATATTTCCCGGCCAGGATGCAGTAAAAATGAGTGCTGAAAACCCTGATTTACTAGCCACACGAGTATACATCGAAATAGACGGACGTGTACCGGGTTTCTTTCAATTGCAACATGCTTACAGAAACGGTTTGCGCGAGTTAATAGGCGCATTAAAACCACACTATGATTTGCACTTGTTATCTGGCGATAACGAAAGTGAAAAAATTAAACTGGCCGATTTTTTTGGCAATAGTGCCCAACTGTACTTCAGGCAGTCTCCATCAGACAAGTTACAGTATATTGAAAAACTTCGTACTCAAAACAAACATGTAATGATGTTGGGTGACGGGCTGAATGATGCAGGTGCATTAAAAGCTGCACATACAGGTGTTTCCGTTACAGAAAATACTGCACACTTTTCACCTTCATCTGATGTGATTATGGATGCTTGCAAATTCGAAAAAATGTATAATTTTATAGGGTTCTCAAAAGATACTGTGAAAGTAATACATATGAGTTTTGTGATTTCTTTAATCTACAACATCATTGGGTTAAGTTTTGCCGTTCAGGGCACACTTTCCCCTTTAATCGCAGCCATACTGATGCCATTGAGTTCAGTAACCGTTATCGGATTTACCACAATTGCTACTACCTTATTTTCTAAACAAAGAGACTTATCATGAGCATAATGTATTTACTTATCGGGTGTAGCCTTACACTGGCCATCTTTTTTTTAGGAGCTTTTATATGGTCTGTGAAATCCGGTCAACTGGATGATGATTATACTCCTTCTGTACGCATTCTGTTTGACAACAAACCAACAGCTCCTGAAAATAGCGAAAGTGTTAAAGCCAAACCCGGCAAAAGCTAAACAAAACACTGAAATTATGACCAAAATCAGGTTTTATACTGCCCAATGTCATTTTTGTGTCATACACACAACTATAGTTTTGAATCATTAAATACCAGATATAAAAAACAGCTACTATGCAAGTCGAGAAATTTAATTATGACAACAAGATTGTTCGCAACTTTGCTATTGCGACTATCATTTTTGGTGTGGTTGGTATGCTCGTGGGCTTATTGGCCGCGGTTCAGCTTTACCACCCGGGAGCCAATTTAGGCACACAGTACACGTCATTCGGACGTATACGTCCTCTACACACCAACGCAATCATCTTTGCATTTGTGGGTAATGCCATTTTTATGGGCGTTTACTATTCACTGCAAAGATTGTGTAAATCCAGAATGTACAGTGATTTACTTAGCAAATTACATTTTTGGGGATGGCAATTAATTATTTTATCAGCAGCCATCACGTTGCCTCTTGGTATTACCAGTTCAAAAGAATATGCCGAACTGGAATGGCCAATTGATATTTTAATTGCCTTAGTGTGGGTGATTTTTGGCCTTAACATGATTATGACTATTGTTAAACGCAGAGAGAAACAGATGTATGTTGCCATTTGGTTTTATATTGCTACGTTTGTTACTGTTGCCGTGCTGCATATTGTCAACTCACTTGCAATTCCGGTAACTCTCTTTAAAAGTTACTCTATATATGCAGGTGTGCAGGATG